>JBGPMT010000162.1:0-7293 GCA_041487135.1 Binataceae bacterium (SeqCode)
ACACCGGCAGGTGCTCCGGGCGGAGCGCCGGCGCCCCCTCGATGGTCTCCTGCTCGTCGATGTACTCGACGATCTCCTGGATCTCCTTGGAGTCGTAGCCAAGCCGCCTGAGCGCGCGCGGGACCGTGCCGTTGACGATCTTCAGCATCCCGCCGCCCACCAGCTTCTTGTACTTGATGAGCGCGATATCGGGCTCGATGCCGGTGGTGTCGCAATCCATCATGAAGGCGATGGTGCCGGTCGGCGCGATCACCGTCGCCTGCGAATTGCAGTAGCCGGCGCTCTGGCCCAGCCGCAGCGCCTCGTCCCACGACTCGCGCGCCGCGCGCAACAGGTCGAGCGGCACCAGCGCCGAGTCGAGCTTGTAAGCATGGCCGCGATGGCGCTCGATCACCTTCAGCATCGGCTCGCGATTGGGCGCGAAGCCCGCAAACGGACCCATCGCGGCCGCGATGCGCGCGGACTGGAGGTAGGCCTCGCCCGTCATCAGCGCCGTTATCGCGGCGGCGTAGCCGCGTCCCTGCTCGGAGTCGTACGGCATCCCGAGCGCCATCAGCAGCGCGCCGAGATTGGCGTAGCCCAGCCCCAGTTCGCGAAAGTCGTGCGCGTTCTTCGCGATTTCCTCGGTCGGATAGGAGGAGGAGTCGATCAAGATCTCTTGCGCGGTGATCATCACGTCGACCGCGTGGCGAAACGCGCGCACGTCGAACTCGCCGCGCTCGTCGATGAACTTGAGCAGGTTGAGCGAGGCCAGGTTGCAAGCCGAGTTGTCCAGATGCATGTACTCGCTGCACGGATTCGAGGCGTTGATGCGGCCGCTGGCCGGGCAGGTATGCCAGGTATTGATGGTGGTATCGAACTGCATCCCGGGATCGCCGCAGGCGTGCGTCGCTGCCGCGATCATCTTGAGCAGCTCGCGGGCCGGGAACTCGTCGGCTACCTCGTGGCTGCGGACCCACCGTGTGCGCCAGCCCGCGTCGTCGACCACCGCCTGCATGAATTCGTCGGAGGCGCGCACCGAATTGTTGGCGTTCTGGAAGAAGACCGAGCCGTAGGCCGGACCGTCGAGCGAGGCGTCGTAGCCGGCCGCAATCAGCGCCCACGCCTTCTTCTCCTCCTCTTCCTTGCAGCGCACGAAATCCTTGATGTCGGGATGGTCGGCGTTGAGCACCACCATCTTGGCCGCGCGCCGGGTCTTGCCGCCCGACTTGATGACGCCGGCCGAGGCGTCGGCCGCCTTCATGAAGGAGAGCGGGCCCGAAGCGGTGCCGCCGGCCGAGAGCTTCTCCCGGCATGAGCGCACGTTCGAGAGATTGACCCCCGCGCCGGAGCCGCCTTTGAAGATCATCCCTTCGTTGCGGTACCAGTTCAGAATCGAGTCCATGTTGTCGTCGACCTTCAGGATGAAGCAGGCCGAGCATTGCGGCTTGGGCTCGATGCCGACATTGAAATAGACCGGGCTGTTGAAAGCGGCCTTCTGGTTGATCAGCAGATGGACCAGCTCGGAGCGGAAGGTCTCGCGTTCCTCCGTGGTAAGAAAGTAACTGCCGCGCTCGCCCCATCCGGTGATCGTATCGACGACGCGCAGGATAAGCTGGCGAACCGAGGTCTCGCGCTTCGGAGTGCCGATTTGGCCGCGGAAGTACTTGGAGACCACCACGTTGGTCGCGGTCTGGGACCATCCGCGAGGCACCTCGACGTCGGCCTGCTCGAAGACCACGCGGCCGTCCTCACCGGCGATAATGGCCGCGCGGCGCTCCCATTCGATCTCGGCCAGGGGATCGACCCCCGGTCGGGTAAAGAAGCGCTCCAGGCGAATTCCGCCCTTGTGGACGGGTGCCGTGGATTCGGCACTTTCGATTGGTTTTTTCTCCAACTCCGCCATCGTTCCCTCCCCCATCCCAGCCGCCTGCCCCACGTTGTTTATCTAACTAATCTGCTCCAGACCGGGCGATTTTAATCGCATGAAACGCTCTCGGCTGTCAAGCACGACCCCCAACATGTTGTGTGCACAGCCTTGTGGACAAGCTATATATTAGGCTGTTGACATGGTTTTGGCAAATTTTCGCTTGATAAGATACCTAGTCCTCAAACTGAATCCTGTTATTAGCTATACTTATTCAATATAGAGTTGGTTTGGCAGTCCCGGCCCGGCTCAGGTAAGAATCGGGACCTTCATGGACAAGCGGCGCCGCAAGAGTCCCGAGCCGATCGCGATCGCGCTACAGCCGATAATCGAGAAGCTCGACGCTGAGGGTCATTTCGGCCTGGTGCGCCTGGCGCAGGTATGGTCCGAGCTGGTGGGCGAGGGAATCGCCCGGCGCACGGAAGTCGGCGGACTCAAGTTCCACACTGCGACCATCAAGGTCTCGAACGCGATGTGGATTCAGGAGCTGAACCTGCTGAAGAGCGACATTCTCGCGCGCCTGCAGGTCCGGCTCGGCGCCGACGTGGTGCGCGATCTGCGGTTCGTCAGGGGGCGGCTCGGCCGGCGCGATCGGCCGCGGCTGAAGCCGGTGGCGCGCGCGGTGCGCCGTTCGATCGAGCTTCCCGAGCTCAAGGACCCCGACCTGCGCCGCGCCTTCGAGAGTCTGATCGAGGCCTGGGGCCGCTCCTCGCGCTGAGTTCTTAATAGTTCAGCGTGGCGCTTCCAGTGCCGCCGGTGTTGAATCGATTTCCCGTTTTGTCACCCTGAGCGAAGCGAAGGGTCCCGGAGAGCGGGATTCTTCGGCTGCGCCTCAGAATGACACCGAGGCGCAGGACCGAACTGGAACGTGCGAGCTCCCTAGAAACGACGGGGGGAATTAAGGGCCCGACGTAAACGGAACGGGCGCGGCGGCCGTCTATAAGCCGGGAAGATGATTAGTCGGCAATACGCATGTCATCCTAGGATGCCTGGCGGTGTTGATCGCGAAGCGGTTGGGCAAACTGCTTCGAGTAAACGCAAAAAAGCCGGCGGTCATTCGGTATGGCCGCCGGCTGCTACAGGCGCGTGAGGTGCGAATCTACCAGTTTTGCGCCTGGAGCCTTTCATCCATCTCGCGGAGTTTCGCCAGCCGATCGTAAGTCGGTTCGGCCCGCTTGTTGCGCTGGGCCGCGAGTTCCTCGCTGTGGACGCTGGGCAGTTCGCCGTCGATCTTGGCCAGCGCCTCCTGCGCGAGCTTGCGCACCATCGCGCTCTGGTCGCTGCCGATAACCTGGGTGAGCGTGTCGATCGCCTTGGAATTGCCGATCTCGCCGAGCGCGAAGACCGCCGTGCCGCGGGCGCGCTCGTCGGTCTGGGTCTGCAAATAATTCATCACCGGCAGCATCCCGGCCTGGTCGCCGATTCGGCCGAGCGCCGCAACCAGGTGCAGCTTCACGACGTCGGGCGTATCGCGCAGGAACAGCTCCTGCGACATCGGCGGCACCGCGTCCTTGAACTGATGGATTCCGAGCACGTCGATCGCCTTGACCTTGACGCGCAGGTCGCGGTCGTTCATCGCTCGCATCAGCATCGCGTTGGCTTCAGGGAGATTGGCCCACTCCAGCTGGTCGAGCGCCGCGACCCGGACGCGCGGGTCAACATCCTCGAGCTTTTTCTTGGTGTCGGTAATGGCCTCCTCCGGGCTCTTGGCCTTGGGTCCCTGCTGCGTGCTGCGCATCGCCTGCCCCAGGATACCGCCGCCGCCGCCACCGCCGCCGAACATGCCCTGCGCCAGCGCGGGCCACGGGACGACCATCAGCGCGAGCGCGGCGGCTACCGCAAGAAACCAGCGCGTAGTAAACATTTCCAGAGCCTCCGTAGTTCGTTAAAATGATTGGCTAAAGTGGATCCTATTGCAAGCATCCAAGGTGCGCCCCGGCGGGCGTCGATCGGCCGCGCGATCGCCCTCCTGTTGCCCCTGACCCTGCTGCTGCTCCCGCCGCTAGCGCCGGCGCGGCAGGCCCCGGCGCACGCTCCGCGCGATCCCGTCCATGCGCCGGTGCCGAAAGTCTTTGCGCTGCCGCCCCAAATCGCGCTTCCGACCTACAGGCCCGGCCCGATGCCGTTTCGCGAGGGCGAACGATTGACCTATGTCGCTTCATGGCTGGGAATACCCGCGGCGCAGGCGCAAATTGAGCTGCACCGCGCGCCCCGCAACCCGGCGCTATGGATCGCCGAGGCGACCATCCGCACCAGCAAGGCGGTCGATGTGGTCTACAAGATGCGCGACTATATGCAGGAGCGGTTCGCGGACGGTTCCTTCCAGCCGCGCAAGATGGACATCCGCCAGCGCGAGAACCATCGTCACGACGATTACACGGTGACTTTCGACCACGCCCAAGAGCTGGTCACGATGCGCAAGTCGGGGCCGCGCGGCATCCAGCTCAAGCGCTTCAGCGCGGCCAATCCCTGGGGCATGATGTCGGGGGCCGCGCTGGCGCTGTCGCAGCCGCTCAAGGTCGGCGACAAATTCGTGCTCGATCTTTTCAGCGCCACCAATCGCTATGTGCTGAGCTTCACCGTCACCGGGCGCGACCGGCTCCAGACCGCGCTCGGCACGGTCGACGCGCTGCGGATCGAGCCGGCGGTGGTCTACATGAGCGACAGCAAGATGCGCAGCCAGGCGCGCGCGACGACCATCTGGATTTCCGCCGACGCCCGCAAGCTCCCGCTGCGGATCGATTCGGCGACCTTCATCGGCACTATCCGCATCGACCTCACAAAGGTCGACAGTCCTCACGCCGCCGCCGCCCCGGGGGGGAGCGATGGGAGCGCTCGATGACCTCCCGGCCCGGATTCGTGCATTCATCGCGCTGGACGTGAATGCCGAGGTCGCAGAGGCGATCGATAAGCTTACCTCCGAGTTGCGAAGTCCGCGCGACGCAATCAGCTGGGTGCGCGGCGCCAAGCTGCATCTGACGCTGCGGTTTCTCGGCGACGCGGTGGATTCGCGGCACCTTCCGCGGCTAATCGACGGGCTCGAAAAAATCGCCGCTGCCACCGAGCCCTTCGTCATCCGGCTGCGGGGGACCGGTGCCTTTCCCGGCCTCGATCGCCCGCGCGTGCTCTGGATCGGGCTCGAGAGCCCAGAGCTGGGTGCGCTTGCCGACCGCGTCGAGGCCGCCACGGTCGCCGGCGGTTTCGAAGCCGAGCGGCGTCCCTACTCGCCCCATCTCACGATCGCCCGGGTCCGCGAGCCGCACCGCTTCCGGGCGCTGCGGCCCGCCTTCGAGCACTACGCCAACCACGATTTCGGCTCCGTCGAGGCGCGTGCGATGACGCTCTACCGAAGCCGGCTCTCGCCGGAGGGTTCGACCCATCACACGATCGCAGCCTTCAGCTTCGGCGCGGCGCCTCAGGGATAGCGATATTGGGCCGGGTTTATGGCAAGATGCGCGAAGATAATCGCGGCGGCGGGAGCGTGCGATGGCCCAGGATATCAAGAGCAGGGCGCTGGACCTGGCGCTCAGTCAAATCGAAAAGCAGTTCGGACGCGGCTCGATCATGAAGCTCGGCGAGCAGGCTATCGAGGCCAACGTGCCGGTGATTTCGACCGGCTCGCTCGGACTCGACCTCGCGCTCGGCGTAGGCGGTCTGCCGCGCGGCCGGGTGGTTGAAATCTACGGTCCCGAGTCGTCGGGCAAGACCACCCTGGCGCTCGAATGTATCGCCGAGGCCCAGAAGCTCGGCGGCATCGGCGCCTTCATCGACGCCGAGCACGCCCTGGACGCCGGCTACGCGCGCAAGCTCGGCGTCAAGGTCGAGGACCTGCTGATCTCGCAGCCCGACAACGGCGAGCAGGCGCTCGAGATCACCGAGACCCTGGTGCAATCCGGCGCCATCGACGTGCTGGTCATCGACTCGGTAGCCGCGCTGGTGCCGCGCGCCGAGCTCGAAGGCGAGATGGGTGAGCCGCAGATGGGCTTGCAGGCGCGCCTGATGTCGCAGGCGCTGCGCAAGCTGACCTCGGTAATCGCGCGCTCGCGCACCGTGGTCATCTTCATCAACCAGATCCGGATGAAGATCGGTGTGATGTTCGGGAATCCCGAGACCACCACCGGCGGCAACGCGCTCAAGTTCTACTCCTCGGTGCGCATCGATATCCGCCGCATCGGCACTATCAAGAGCGGCACCGAGGTTATCGGCTCGCGGACCAAGACCAAGGTGGTCAAGAACAAGGTCGCGCCGCCTTTCAGGGAGGCCGAATTCGATATTCTCTACGGCTCGGGAATCTCGAAGGAGGGCGAGCTTATCGACCTCGCCAGCGAGCACAACGTGATCGAGAAGCTCGGCGCCTGGTACTCCTACGGCGGCGAGCGGATCGGCCAGGGCCGCGAGAACGCCCGCGATTTTCTGGTCGCGAACCCGGCTATCGCCGAGGAGATCGAGGCCAAGCTCCGCCAGAAGCTCGCGGTCAAGACCGTGGTCGCCCCGCCCCCCGCCGCCGACGCCGACGCCGACGGCGCGGAGGACGAACCCGCGCCCTCACCGAAGCGCAAGAGTTAGTGTTGTGTCTCACGGATGCCGATAACGATTTGTCATTCCGAGTGCTTGCGCACGGCATGGTCTACGTCCCGAAGGGACGAGGGGACGTGGACCCCGAAAAAAGCGGAGCGAGGAATCCCGGATGCCGCGGAAAAATCGGGCCCGCGACCTTGCGGTTGCTTTCGGGATTCTTCGCTGCGCTCAGAGCCTTCGGCTGCGCCGAAGGGCTCAGAATGACAACCCGCTGCTGGTGCTGCAGCGTCGTCGCTAAGACTTCTGATACAGAACATTAGCGCGGTCGCGGCCCGGTTCCCTATCGCCACAACTCTTCGATCGCGGTCCGCACCCCCTTCGACCAGCGAGACGTCCCGAAGCCGCAAGCCGGCGGCAGGCTCCCGAACGCATACAATGGCGCGGGTCGTGCCCGCCAGCGCGGTGTGTTTTCGGCCGGAAACTTTCGATTAGAATAGAAACCGATGCGTTGGACTACGGACAGGATTCGACAATCGTTTCTTGATTTTTTTCGCGAGCGGGGACATCGGATCGTCCCCTCCGCCTCTCTGATCCCCAAAGGCGACCCGACGCTGCTCTTCACCAACGCCGGGATGGTCCCCTTCAAGGACTATTTCCTGGGCCTGCGGACGCCGGCCGACCGGCGCGTCGCCGATTGTCAGAAGTGCCTCAGGATTTCGGGCAAGCATAACGATCTGGAGACGGTCGGCCGCGACAGCTACCACCATACGTTCTTCGAGATGCTCGGGAATTGGTCGTTCGGCGACTACTACAAGGAAGAAGCGATCCGATGGCATTGGGAGCTGGTAACCAAAGTCTGGGGTATCGAT
>JBGPMT010000163.1:0-7278 GCA_041487135.1 Binataceae bacterium (SeqCode)
GACGATGGGGTGTTTTTCAGCGGATGCTGCGGAGACCACCGCGGTAACAATATCGCGTTCAACAGCAAGGCCAACAATAACGGCGCCAATGGCTTCGAGTTCACGGATTTCCGAAACTCGGCAGCCAACGTGGTGGCCAACAAAAACATGATGCACGGGGTTTTGATGACGTGCCCAGCGACGGAAAGCGGGATCGCGGCCAACGGCAACGGCAGCTCGAACCTGGACGAGGATTCATCGCACGGAACCTGCACGGACCTCAACAACAAGGCGCCGTAGGCGGCAGGCCAATCGGTTGCTGAAACCTGCGGTTACTCTGGTGCCGAGGGCGGGACTTGAACCCGCATGAGCTTGCGCTCGGTGGATTTTGAGTCCACTGCGTCTGCCGTTTCGCCACCTCGGCACCCGTCAAATTCTGCCAAGCCCGCACCGATACAACAAGCGCCCGCGATGCCCGGTTAGTACGCGCGCGTCACAATTTGCCATCGGTTCACCTTCGATGTGAGAATCCGATGCCGCCCCGGCCCGAGCGATCACCGGCCGCGGCGAGATCGATTCGGAGTGGACATCCGTGGCGTACAATTTTTTGCTGGTTCACGGCTCATGGCATGACGGTGGAGCGTGGGCCCCCGTCGTCCGGCAGCTCGAGCGCAAGGGACACAAGGCGTTCGCACCGACGATGGCGGGTCACGGCAAGGGCGTGCCGAAAAACGTCAGCCACGCCGATTGCGTCCAGTCGGTGGCCGATTACGTGACGCAACGCCAGCTCCGCGACCTGGTCGTAGTCGGGCACAGCTTCGGCGGCACGATAATAGCCAAGCTCGCCGAGGCGATTCCCGACCGCGTGCGCCGCCTGGTCTTCTGGAATGCGTTCGTGCCCCTGGACGGCAACTCACTGCTCGACGAGACGCCGCCGCATTACCATGAGCTGTTCGCGAAATTGGCAGCGGCATCCAAGGACAATACGGTGATGCTGCCCTACGACATCTGGCGCGAGGCGTTTATCAACGACGCCGACGCCGAACTGGCGCGCGCCGCCTATGCGTCCCTGTCGTCCGAGCCGTACCGCGGCTTTATCGATAAGCTCGATCTGAAGAAGTTCTATTCCCTGAGCGTCCCCCGGAGCTTTCTCAACTGCACCGAGGATACTGCCTTGCCGCCCGGTGAATGGGGATGGCATCCGCGGATGTCGAGCCGGCTCGGACTCCATCGGCTGGTCCAGATGCCCGGCAGCCATGAATCGATCTTCACGCGGCCGATCGAGCTCGCCGACAAGATCATCGAGGCCGGGCGCGATTAGCGGATTCAGATTTGATGGGGCCGGCGGCGCGTACCCAACACGTAGACGCCCGCCGCGATCGGGGTAACCAGCACCAGCGCGAAAGCGAGCCCGCCGATCACTGCCACCGCCAGCGGTTGCTGCACCGTGGCGCCCGCACCCATCCCGAGCGCCAGCGGCAACAGGCCGGCGGCGGTCGCCACCGTGGTCATCAGGATCGGCCGCAGGCGGATTCGCGCGGCACTGATCACGGCCGCCGACGGTGCGGCTCCGGCAGCAGTATCGCGCTCGGCCTGGTCGAGCAGCAGGATTCCGTTCTTGGCCGCGATTCCGACCACCATGATGATGCCCATGAACGAGGAGATGTTCAGTGTGATGCCGGTCAGGCGCAGTGCGGCGAAGCTCCCCGCCAGGCAGGCGAGCGCGGCGATCATCACGGCCAGCGCCGGCGCCAGGCGCCGGAACTCCCATAGCACGATCAGAAACATTCCCAGCGTGCCGGCGACGAGCACGATCGTGAGCTGGCCGAAGGCCTTTTGCTGATCGGCGTAGAGTCCACCGTACTCGAGCGTGATCCCGGCCGGCAGCGCGAGCCCGCCCAGACGCCGCCGCACCTCGGCCATCGCCTTTCCCAGATCGACCCCGGACAGGCGCGCCGTGACGTGCACCACGGGCCGCAGCCGTTCGCGGTGGAGCTGGGGGCGCTCGCCGAGCCATCGGAACTTGGCCAGCGAAGAGAGCGGCACCTTGCCATGGCCGGGAGTTTCGAGCAGCACTTCCGAAAGGCTCTGGAGGTCCTGATGAAAGCTGTCGGGATAGCGCACGCGCACGCCGAACAGCCGGTCGCGCACCCGCAGTTCGGTTGCGACGGTACCCTCGACGATCGCGTGCAATGAGTCGTCGATATCCTGCGCGTTGAGGCCGTAGCGCCCGGCGGCGGTCTGATCGACCTGGATCTCCTGCTCCGGATTGCTCAGCACGATTCCTTCGAACACGTCGACCGTGCCGGGCACCTGGCGCAGCATTCCGGCCACCTCGCGGGCGGTCGATTCGATCGCGTCCTCGTCGGCGCCAAACACCTTCACTTCGATTGGCTCGGGCGTACCGGAGAGATCGCCGACCAGGTCCTGCAGCACCTGCGAGAACTCGATCCTGACTCCGGGCAGGCTGGCGAGGATTCGCTGCCGCACCGAGTCCATGATCTCCTCGATGCCGCGGCGGCGATTGGGCGCGAGCCTGACCGAGAAATCGCCGCGGTTCGATTCGGTCAGGAAAAAGCCGAGCTGCGTGCCGGTGCGGCGCGAGAAGGCGACTACCTCGGGCGTCTGCTTGAGCACCTCCTCGATTCGCCCGATCAGCGCGTTGGTGTCGTCCAGGGTCGATTGGGGCGGAGTCGTGTAGTCGAGTATGAAAGCGCCCTCATCCATGGGCGGTAGATAGTCGGTCCCGACGCTGCGATAGAGCCCGAAAGCCGCTGCAACGCTGAGCGCGGCGAGGATCAGCGCGGCGGCCGGGAAACGGATAAATGGTCTCGCGCTGAGCAGATAGGCCTTTCCGATCAAGCTGAAGATCCGTCCGGCGGGACGGCTCGCGCCGCGCAGCCGCTCGAGGGCGAGCTCGAGGGCGGGGGTGAAGTAGAGCGCCAGCAGCAGGGAGATCGCGAGACCCGAGCCAAGCGTCACGGCCAGCG
This sequence comes from Binataceae bacterium (SeqCode), assembly GCA_041487135.1. Taxonomy (GTDB): domain Bacteria; phylum Desulfobacterota; class Binatia; order Binatales; family Binataceae; genus JAJPIG01. The sequence continues at coordinate 2,970 of JBGPMT010000163.1, forward strand.
CGCGGAAGAAGACGCCGGTCACGCCGGAAAGAAAAATCAGCGGCACAAAGACCACGATCACCGTGAAGGTCGAGGCGACCAGCGGGCGGCCCAGCTCGCGGGTTGCGCGATCGACCGCATCCCCGGTCCCGACGCCGAGCGAGCGGGCGCGATGAATCGCCTCGATCATCACGATCGCGTCGTCGATGAACAGTCCGATACCCGCGGCCAGACCGCCCAGCGTCATCATATTGAAGGTCATGCCGGCGGCCTTCATCACGGCGATCGTGATCGCGATCGTGCAGGGTACGACGATCGCCGCAATCAGGGCGCTAAGCGGGCTCATCGTGAAGGCGAGCACCACGGCGACCGCCAGCGCCAGGCCGAGCACGATCGCGTCGCGCACGCTGTTGAACGAGGTTGCTACCAGCGCCGACTGGTCGTAGGAGAGAGTAAAGGTTACGTCCGGGTAGCGGGTGCGAAACTGCTCGACGAGCCTGCGGATCTGCGCCGCGATCTGCTCCGTGTTGCCGCCCGGCTGGCGCGAGACGCCGACCAGCACCGCGGGCCCCTGCTCGGAGGAAGTGCGGATATAGTCCTCGCGAATCCCGAGCTGGACGGTCCCGATATCGCGCACGTGCACCGGCTGGCCATTGATGCTGGCGATCGCAAGCGCGGCCAGCTGATCGGCCTGATGCAGATTGGTGGTCACCACCGTAAGCAGCATCCGATGCAGGTCCTCGACGCGGCCGGCGCTCGCGATCACGTTGGCCTTTCTGAGCCCGTCGATCACCTGCTGCGGCGAAAGCTCGTAGGCCAGCATCGCGGCCGGATCGAGCCGCACGACATATTCACGATATTTGCCGCCCACCAGCTCGACCCGGTAGACGCCGGGAATCCGATGGAAGCTGGGCGCGACGTCATAGAAGGCGATATCGGTGAGCGCGGCCAGATCGCGATCGCGGGAGCTCAGGCTGAGATCGATTATCGGAAAGGTGCCGGTCGTGAGCAGCCGCGTGTCGAGCGTGGTGTCGGCCGGCAGCCGGCCGCGCACCTCGCCGAGCGCCGCGTTGAGCAGTTGATAGGTCTGGGTCGGGTCCGCACCGTCGGCAAACGTGACGTCCACTTCGGCGCTGCCGCGGGTGGTGGTCGAGCGCACCAGGCTCACGCCGACCACGCCGTAGGCGGCCTCTTCCAGCGGCCGCGTAACCGCGACCAGCACCTGCTCGGGCGGCAGATCGGAGGACTCGGCGAGGATAATCGCGCGGTTGAAGGTGATCTCAGGGAAGACGGCGCTCGGAATCGACCCGGCGAGGACGACGCCGAGCAGCGCGGCGGCTAGCGCCGCAAATACCGCCAGTGCTGGGTTCGTACGTCCCGTCATAGTGGGCTCAACCGGCCGGCAGCACCAGAATCTGCCCGCTCATGTCGGGCTGATGCACCAGGCATCGGAACTGCAGGATTCCGGGCCGATGGAACGTGAAGATGAACGAGGTCTGCGACAGCGGCGCCAGCGGCAGATCCATCAGCGGCTTGCCCCCGGCGTCGACGATCGCGAAGTCATGCTGGTCGTCGGGCTGCAGATTCCAGAATGTGATCATGGTGGGTTGATCCTGCCGCACGAAGATCGACGCCGGCGAGAACGCGTAAACCTCGCCGAAGCGCTTGACCGTTTCCTTTGGCCCGGTCTCCTTGATCGCGATGGCCTCAGTGACGATCACGAGGTGCGCACGCGGGACGCCGGTCCGCGCGACGCTCACGATTTTCGACGCCGGCGCATCGGGCATGAACGAGGGCGGCGCGATCGGGCGGCGCGCCGCCGCGGACGAAGCCGGTTGCGGCGCCTGTGCACCCGCGCCGGTCCCGTACAGGATGATCGCGAACGCGGCCAGGGTCAAAATCAACTTTCTCATCGTTGTCCGGTACGGGCCGGAGTGACCTTCACCTTGAGACCATCGGCCAGGGCGTAGCCGCCCGAAGTGATAACCATCTCGGAGGCCTTGAGGCCCTGGGTTATCTGCACGCGATCGGGCTCGCGGATGCCGATCGTTACCGGCGCCCGGTGGGCGCGGCCGTCCGCGCCTACCACAAAGACATAGTACGCATTGGTGGCGGCGTCTTCGAACAATGCGGTATCGGGAATTACCAGCGCATCCGGAATCACCAAGGTTGTGATCTGCACCCGGACCGCGGCGCCGGCAACCATGATCCTTTTCACGCTGGTGAATCTAAGCCGCGCGGTGGAGGTCTCGCTGTTGGGGTTGAAGTTCGGCGCCAGCGCCACGATCTGTGCGGGAAACACGGTGTCCGGCTGAATCGGCGAGGTGACCGTGGCCGGCATCCCGGGCCGCACCAGCGACTGTGCGTCAATCGGCAGCTGGGCCTCGACATAGATGCTGTTGGGATCGACCAGGTCGGCGAGCGGATCGAGATAGGCGACGATTTGGGCGGAGCTCGCCAGCCGCTGCGAGACGATCGCATCGGCCGGCGCCCTGACCGGGATCCCGGCGTCGCCTGAATAACGCTTGACCGAGGCGCGCAGCCTATCGGCTTCGTCGGGGTCGATTTTCTGCGCCGCGGCCAGCCCGGCCTCGGCGGCCTCCAGCTCGCGGTTGATGATGTGGCCGACGATCTCTCCTCTGACCACGCGATCGCCGCTCTGCAGCTCGAATCCAACCAGGCGGCCATTGGTGGGCGCGCGCAGCGTGACGTGGCGCTGCGCGGCCGTGATGCCGAGCAGATCGATCTCGCTGTGCATCGGGCCGACCGCCACGGGCACGGCGGTGACCGAAAGCACCGGCGCGCCGGCAGAGGCCGTGGTCTGTTCCTCGCCCATCCCGCCGCCGCGACGGCATCCCGCCGCGGCCATCGTCAGGGCGACCAGGCAGGCGAGCGCGAGCCACGCGTGCTTCATCGGATAACACCGAACAGCAGCGCGGTCTCGGCGGCCGCCTGACGCACGGCGAATTCCTGGTCAATCCGCGTGAGCCGGAAGGTCTGAGCCTGGCGGAAAGCGTCGATCACTTCGAGCAGCGTGACGCTGCCGCCGCCCAGGAAACGCGTCCAGTCGAGCGCGAACGAGTCGTCCGCGGTGGGTAACGAACGGGTGAGGATATCGAGTTGGCGGCGCGTCTCGCCGTAGCGCATGCGGGCGTCCGCCAGGCGCTGCGAGAGGACGAGTTCGTCCTGATGAAGTTGCGCCATCGCCGCCATCTTGCGTGCGCGCGCCGCGTCGATATGCGAGCGAATCAGGCCACCGTCGAAAATCGGCACGCCGACCGCGCCGGCATATGAGGCGCCGAAATCGCGCCCGAAAGTCTTGGGCGGATTAAGACCGAGGAAGCCGGTCGTGAGCTGGATTCCCAGGTTGGGGTAGCGCTCGGCCTCGGCGGCCTTGATCGCGAGCGTGGCTGCGTCGAGGTTACGCTGGTCGGCTCGAAGGGTCGGATTCTGCTTGAGGTCGCCGCTGAGCGGCGCCGGCAGAGCAGTGAGATCTTCAATCTCGATATCGCCCGGGTCGAACTCGCCGATGAGCGAGCCCAGGACGATCGCGGCGCGCCGGCTCGCCTGCTGGGCGGCGGCCAGCTGCAGTTCGCTGTTGTCACGCTCGCTGCGGATTCTGAGCACGTCATTGGTGATCGCTTGTCCGCTCCGTTCGAGCTCTCCAATCACGGCGACATACCGGCTCAGCCGATCGAAGCTGGTGTGCCATTCGGCCACCGCCCGCCGGCTGCGTGCCAGATCGCAATAGGCGATCGTGGTATCGAACACGATTTGGCTCTGCGCGGCGCTCACTCCGAGCCGCGCCGCATCGGCCGCGTAACGAGCCGCGCGCATCGCAGCGAGCCGTCGTCCGAAATCGTAGGCGGTATAATTCAGCCTGACCTGCGCGGCGGTTTCGGCCCCGTTGGTGATAGTCGGGTTGTAGCCGGGCGCCTGGTAGTAGGAAAGGTTGCCGTCAAGACTCGGATAGAGCGGCGCGCGCGCCTCGCCGAGCGTTGCCAGACCCATATCGCTTGCGGCGGAGGCTGACGCTATCGAGGGCGCCAGGGCAAGCGCGCGGCTAACGGCGTCGTTGAGCGTCAGGAGATGCGCCGCGCCGGCAGGTGGCTCATGAACAAAGCAGAGCAACGTTGCTGCCATCGCAGCCACCAGCCGTAACTGGATACCCGTAGCTCTGCGCGCGGCGGCATAGAAGTTCATACGGTGGCTCCTGAGAGGGCCTTAACGATATTGAGAATCGTTATCAAAAAGCCTACGCAATGCAAGCCCCCATCCCTCAAGGAGCTGCTGGCGGCAGACAGCGTAACTCAAATTGCCAGGGCGAGCA
>JBGPMT010000164.1:0-7259 GCA_041487135.1 Binataceae bacterium (SeqCode)
CGCCCTGGTTCTGATTGATGATCGCGGCGATTCCGGCGAACAGCGGCGCCGCGAGGCTGGTTCCGCCCCAGCAACAATCCAGAAACGCATTGTGGGCGGCTGTGTGGTCATCATTCCCGAGGTAGACCCCAGGCGGCCCGGCGATCATCGCGACATCGGGAACGTCGCGATGGCCATCGTTGGGAGTGAGGCCGTTCTGAAACGCCGGCTTGCTGAAAAAAGCGCTGACGCCCCCACCTGATGCGCCGCCACTGGACGGCACATTCCAGACCTGCTCGGGGACAAACCCGACATCGTTACCGTTACCGTCATAGTTGGGGGTGAACATGGTGCCGCCGACCGCGGTCACGTTGGGGTTCGCCGCCATCTCGCTGACGTCGGGCGCCGAACCCAAGATCCCGCAGCTAGCGTCATTATCGGCGCCGGTGTCGCCGGAGGAGACGAAGACCGAAATCCCCTGGGCTACCGCTTGCTTGAAAATCCGGTCGAGCGTCCTGGTGTAGAAGCGGCGCGAGCCGCCGCAAAATCCGAAGCTCACGCTGATCACCCCGCACTGCTGACTGCTGTTGACAGCCGCGACTAGCGCATCGACGATGTCGTTGATTTTCGCATGCTTGGGGTCGCCGACATAGACGATCATTGCCGCGCCCGGCGCGATCGCGTGCGCCCATTCGATATCGAGCAACGTCTCGGTCTCATCGCTGTTGATTCCCGGGTTGCTCTTGTCCGGAAAGTATTTTTGCGTACCCGCGTCCGGGGGAAGACCAAATTGTTGGTCGAACAGCGTAACCGCAGAATCGATCCAGTCCGAGTTCTCGATCAACTTGATGCACTGGTCGTGGCCCGAGAGCGGATTCGCGTTGTCATAAAAAGTCTGAAGGTCGCCGGGACCGAACGCCAGGCCGTTGTTGTAGAGATACCATGGGGTTGCCGACTCGGCGCTGCCCGGAATGAGCCGCGGTCCGAGCCGATGAATCATCGGGTAGGCGTGGAGCAGATTATCGAGACCTTCTATATCCGCAATCGCGCTCGCGAAGCGTGCCGGGATCGACGGATCGGTGAGGTTCGCATAACTGCGCCCGTCGGCGGAGGCGGCGATAGTCACCTTGAAGAGCCGTTCCGCCTCGCCAGCGGGCGCCGTGAAGTTGATATAGCGCCCCTCATGATCGGCGGAGGAGACCGTAACGCCTTCGGATTTGAGCCAGCCGACCACCGCGTCGAAGTCGGCCTGGCGCGGCGCGAAGCGGGCGTTGAATTCGCCCGCCGTGAGCCATCGATGGAACTCCGGCGAGGCGGGATTGTGCAGATCTGCGATCAGCCGGTCGAGCGCGGCCTCATCGCGCAGCGCGAGGATTATGCGCACCTCGAGCGGGCGCGAGGCGGCGGCGCGCGCGGTCAACGAAGCGGCGCCCAGAACATGATTTCCCGAGATCGCGACGCTCTGGGCATAGGCCCGGCTTCCGATCAGGATTGGAGCGGCGAGGGCCAGCGAGAGAGCGAGGCAGACGCGCCGATAGCCGGTTGAAAAAGATCGCATCACGCTCCCGATTCAGATTTGAAGCTTTCCGCCCCTCTGCGTGCTTCAGCGATGATTGTGACGCGCCTGGAACCGCGTTGTCATCCGGCCGCCGCCCGCGGATGATTCAGTCGCGGACTTCGACGATCGCCTCGATCTCGACCGCGATTCCCATCGGCAGCTCGTACAAACCGACCGCCGAGCGCGCGTGGCGTCCGGCGTCGCCCCATAGCGCGACGAACAGATCGGAGGCGCCGTTGATCACCTTGGGCTGATCCTTGAATCCCTCGGCGGTGTTGACCATCCCGAGCAGCTTGACGACCCGCACCACCTTGTCGAGATCGCCGATCACTTCCTTGAGCGCGCGCAGCAGATGGAGCGCCACCAGCTTGGCGGCCTCGTAGCCCTGCTCGAGCGTCAGGTCGCGGCCGACCTTGCCGCGAATCAGTTCGAGCTCGCCGCCGGCCTTTTCGAGCGCCGGCCCGTGGCCGGAAATGAAGACCAGGTTGCCGGCGCGCACCGCGCCCACGTAGTTGCCCACGGGCTTGCGCGGGCTCGGCAGTTTGAGGCCCAGCTCGGAAAGTTTTTGTTCGATTTTCATCGCTCCTCCGTCGCTTTCCCGATCGCAAATCGTGGTTTGCTTATGACGCGGTACTCTTTCCGGCCCGCACAGTCAAACCGCGAGGCCTTCAGTGGTATCCGGGGCGAATCGTGCTAGCATCGGGCCAACCCCATATTCAAGAAGGAGAAAAACGATGGCGGATTTCAAACTGACCGGCGGCTGCCAATGCGGCGCGGTGCGCTATACCATCACGGAACCCGCCGTCGATACCCATCATTGTCACTGCGGGATTTGCCGCAAGCTGCACGGCGCGATTTTCGTCACGCTCTCGGTCTTTCCGCGCGCCGGCTTTAAGTTCGACCAGGGCGCCAACAACCTTGGCACCTTCAACAGCTCCGAGAAGCTCCATCGCCACTTCTGCAAGAGCTGCGGATGCCAGCTCACGATCGACGTCGATCCGTTGCCTGACAAGATCGTGGTCGCCACCGGCACCATCGACAACGGCGCCGACCCGGGCCATCCGCGCGGCACGCTGCGCCATGCCTACGTCAACTCCAAGGTTCCCTGGTACGAAATCGGCGACAGCCTGCCCCAGGAACCGTAAGCAGGGCTGAGCCCTGCACCCGACTAAGGTGGTGCGCTGGGGGAACGGGGCTATCCGCAGAAATTTCGAACCTGCGCAAGGTCTCCGGCCAGGCCTCCTTCTCTTGTCATTCCGAGCGCAGCGAGGAATCTACGCGGAGCGATGGATTTTTTCTCCGTAGCCGCTGCTGCCGTGGGCTTTCTCGCCCGGCTTGAGCCCATTTCCGCGCGTTCTAGGGCAAGACGCTACAGACGTGGGGAAGAATTCAACGGGTTGAAGGGAAAAGAAACATGCCCGGAGTACCGCCGCTACCCGGCGGGGGAAAAATAGGACAGTGAGGAGAGACGGAGGCCGCGATGGCGGGTCAGGGAGCGCCGCAAAGCGCGGCGCCGTCTAGCGTGAGGAAACCTTGTTCTTCGCGGCTTCTGCCGCCTTCGCCTGCAGCGAGCGCATGTACATGATCACATCCCAGCGCTCATCCGACGACATCGCGTCGGCGTAGGCGGGCATCCAGATGCCGCCGTTGCGGATATAGCCGTAGATGTAGCCGTCGGGAAGATTCTTGCTGATCCCGGTCAACAGGTTGGTGGGCTTGTGCTGCAGCAGATGGGCGACGGGGCCGTTACCGTCGGCATTCTCGCCATGGCACGGCAGGCAGGTATTGAGGAACAGATCCTTGCCATGGGCCAGATTCGCGGGCGTCTCCTTGAGCGGATTTTTCATCCCGATCGTCATCTGCTCGAGGTCCATCTTCTGGATCCCGTTGATCGGCAACGTCCCGGAGGGCATCACGCGCGGCGCCATCTCCTGCGGCTGCACGGCGTCCCCTTTGTACATGTCAGTGCTCCACGGGAAGGCCTGGGCAGAGGGCGCTCCGGACAGGACGAAGCAGGCGGCGCCGAGCGCCACGAGCATCAGCGACCTTGCAGTGGCGGCGTTTTCAGATCGCCATGCAAACATCGGAAGACGGCTCAAATGATCGGTCCATCGCGCAAGCAGTTTCGTTCCCCTGTGCATTCCCAGCTCCCGCAGATTTCCGGACACACTCTAAGCGTCGCAAGGCCGCCCGATCAACACCCGCTGTCCATCCGCGCCGGCGCGCGCCGAATCGCGCCCGGCATGATCCGAACCGGCCCGCTATTTCTTCACCGTGACGAAGCCGATCATCCCGTCCTTCTCGTGCGGGATGCAGAAGTACTTGTACGCGCCCGGCACCTTGAAGGTGTAGCTGAAGTCCTTATCCGGCATCATGAAGCCCGAGTCGAAAGGATCGACTCCCTTGGGCAGCTGGACGTTCGACTTGTCCACGGCCTTGGCGGGATCGAACGTGACGGTATGCAGGGTCTGCGCGTTGTTCGTCCACTTGACGGTGTCGCCGGCTTTGATCGTGACCTTCTTGGGAATATAGACCGGCGGCGTGTCGGTCATCTTCACTTCCACGGTCCCGGCCAGCGCGGACCCGGATGCGGGAATTCCGAGCACGAGAGCCACCAACATCGCGATTCCAAGCGCCCGGAAAGCGAGCCCGGCCGAGCGAGCGGCATAAGCCCGGTTAAAACAAGTTGGCGATTCCATGGCAATTTCTTATATCCGCTCCGGCCTATAGGTCAAGGTTCGACGCCGTTGTACCGGACCACTCGACGGGATAAGGGGGGCTTACCCGGATTGCACCAGCGCGCCCGGTGCGGGGCAGTATTCGAGGCAGTCGCCGCATCCGGTGCAGCGCTGCGGATCGACTTCGTAGAGATGGCGGATTTCGAGATACTTGGGATGGATCGCGGACTCCGGGCAGACCTCGCGGCACAGTCCGCACGCGTTGCATAGCACGTAATCGATGGCGACCTTCATACTTTGCCCTGGAAGAACCGCAACACCCACTCCAGGGTCTCTTCGACGGCATTCTGAGTCTCGGGCGTGGTGCAGTAGGTATCGATCTGGTACTTGCCCTCCATGAAATGCATCAGCTCTTCGGCCTTCTGGCTGAGATGCTGATGCCGCACCAGCAGGTCGCCGACCATCTGATCGTAGATGCAGATGGTGAGATAGGCGCCGGCCTCGATGAAATAATGCTGCGCGTTGCGGGCCAGCGGATGGATATGCGTGAACATCATGCTCTGTCCGAAGTAGGCCGACAGCGGCTGGAAATTCGCGTCGACATCATTCATCAGCTCGCGTTCGTCCTTGATCCAGCCGTGGCCGCTCAGCGAATCGACGTGCAGCTTGCTGTGCTTGCATTCGTCCCATACCTGGCGCGCCCGCATCCGCTGCACATCGATCCAGCGCGGCTGGTCGTTGAGATTTATCGACATCAGTTGCGCGGACATCTGCTTGATCGAGAACTGCACGCCCTCGGCGGCATAGCCTTCCAGCGCCAGGCGCCGCTTCCAGTCCTCGCCGGCGCCCTGCCCCGATTCGAGCTCGCGCACCGTGCTCTGCACCAGTCCTTCCCAGCCGGGGATGCACTTTTCTTCGGTGATTCGGCGGCGGAACTTCGCGCCGCCGGCGCCCGGAGCCGTTGGCCATACCCACAGGTCGAGGAACTCTTCGAGAATCGGGTGCATCGCCCGCCTCCTAGCGCATCCGCCCCTTGAGCGACCAGCGATGGACGTCCGGGGGTGGCGGCACCATCGAGCGTCCGGTCTCGGCCTCGACCATCGAGCCGGGCGCCGGGCAATAGGGCAGGCACGCCGTGCATCCGGGGAACAGGCAGCGCGCGGGATCGATCTCGATCCGATGGAGCGGCTCGGCCGCGACGTAGACCGCGTTCAAGTTGAGCTCGCGGCAGGCGACGTAGCACATCCGGCATTCGGTGCAGAATTCGTGATCGATTTTCAGCGTCGGCATCGCCAATAATTCACTCAATCACGCGCTGGAACAGTCCGCGCACCTGGCCCGCGTCCGCCCTGGTCTCGCGCTGCAACACGAGGTTGGCCAGCTCGCCGAGAAATTTCGCGTAATCCTTGCGCGCCGAGGCGCATACCCGGCGACATAGTTCGGTGTCGAACGGAGTGCTGACCTGCTCCTCGACGATGCGCCGCCCCATGTTGATATGGCTGCGGTTCTCGACGAACTGGCTCGAGAAAACGGCCTTGAGGGCAGGATCGTCGAGCGCATCGGCCAGCGGCTCCATCCACGCCATCTCGACGATCTTGGGGCCAAGATTCAGCGCCGCTACCCGGACGCTGTGCCGATAGGAGGCGAAGTAGCGCAGCGTGTAGGCGTACGACGAGAGCGAGCAGTTGATCGCGAAGCGGCCGCAGGGATGGTCGAACGCGTCTCTCTGCTTGTCGAGCCAGCCCTTGCGCAGCATCGTATCCATGTAGAGCATCTCGTGCGTCGACTCGTCCATGATCTGACGGGCGAACAGGTACTTGACGCCGGGCGGAAAATCATTGAGCTCAAGGCCCTGCCCCCAGCCGCCGTAGATGTAATAGAAGAGCCGCTCCATCGCCCACAGCCGGCAAATCAGCCGGAATGCCGCGCCGTCGTCGAGCCGCTTTTCGCGCGCCGCCTCGATAATCGGGTCCATCGGCGTATGCTGCGCGGCTTCGCGGCTCTGTTCGATCAATTCGCGGGCCAGAGCTTTTCCCGGCAGTTCAGTCATCGTCGCTTCCCAAGCAACCCTCGCAGCTACAGGTAGTCTGTGAGTTTTACCTTACCCCAGTTGACCGGCCATCCGCGATCGAAATCCCCGCGATTCGCGCGATACGGCACCGGCTTGGTCGCATCGATACCCATCTTGCCGACCACCGCCGGGTAGCGCTGGTTAAGCGCCGACTCGCCCGCCTCCACCACCGGCGTGCTGGAGGGGTCCATCGGATTGCCGCGGGTGTTGGGCACAATGATCACGTGCTTCGAGGGATCGACGCGGGTCGTGATCGCGAAGTAGACGTCGGCCGGATCGTAAATATTGATATCCGGGTCGACCGCCACCACCAGCTTGGTATTGAGCCACGGCGCGCCCATCACCGCCAGCAGCGCGTCGTTGACCTGGCCGTCGGCGGTCGGAGCAATCTGGATGACGCAGGACAGCGCGCCGCCCCAGGGCGGAAACAGCACCTCGCGGACGTCGAGCCCCTGGCTGCGCAGATGGCGATAGAGCTGCGCCTCGTGAAACAGGCGCGGGAGCGGCTGATGGTCGGTCCACGGGATGCACATGTGATTGCGGTAGATGGGGTCGCGGCGCATCGTGATCGCCGTGACCTCGAACTCGGGCGCCGGCGCCCGTTGCGGGACGTAATAGGTCGCCGGCCCGGGGTTGGGACCGTCGACGCCGGTGCGCTCGGGATCGACGTAGCCCTCGATCACGACCTGGGCCTCGGCCGGCACCAGCAGATCGAGCGTCTCGCATCGCACCAGGTCGAGCGTCTCACCCATGATCGTCCCGGCGTATTCGAGATCCCAGAAATCGTCATGCAGGCCGCTGTAGGCCGCGGCCAGCTCGAAGGCCGGATGGGCCCCGATGCAAATCGCCTGCGGCATCTTGCGCTTGGCCGCCTGGTACTTGGCGAAGATGCCCTGCACGTGGCGCGTGACGAATGAAGCGAGCGTGCGGTTGGGGCCGAGCACCAGCGCGCGCGGATTGTTGGAATTGCAGA
>JBGPMT010000165.1:0-7194 GCA_041487135.1 Binataceae bacterium (SeqCode)
AAGACGACTTCGATCACGAGCGGCTCGCCGATTATCTCCGCGGGCGCATCCCGGGCGCGGAGACCACCCTCGAAGTTCGGCAGTTCCGCGGCGGCCATTCGAATCTGACCTATCTCCTGCGCTTCGCTGAGAGCGAGTGGGTGATGCGCCGGCCGCCGCGCGGCGTACTCCCGAAATCGGCGCACGACATGGGCCGCGAGTACCGCGTGCTCTCGCGGCTGTGGGAGGAGTTCGCGCCGGCGCCGCGCGCGATCTTGTTCTGCGACGACCTTGCGATCCTGGGCGCGCCGTTCTTCATCATGGAGCGGCGGCGCGGAATCGTAATCAAGAAGCGCGAGCCGCTGCCAGCCGCGCTCGCCAACTCCGCCGAATCGCGCCGCCGGGTCTCCGCGGCGTTGATCGACGCGCTGGCCGATCTCCATCGCGTGAATTACGAGCGTATCGGCCTCGGCGCGCTCGGCCGGCCGGCCGGCTTTTTAGGGCGTCAGGTGAGGAGCTGGATGGATCGATGGGAGACGGCGAAGACCCGCGAGGTTCCGCTGATGAACCGGCTGGGAGCGTGGTTCGCCGCAAATCTGCCGCGCGAGCAGCCGCCCGCGCTGCTCCATAACGACTTCTTCCTGCACAACGTAATGGTCGCGGCCGACGACCCCGGGCGTCTGGTCGCGGTGCTCGATTGGGAGATGTCGACGCTCGGCGATCCGATGGTCGATCTCGGTATCGCGCTGGCCTATTGGCGCGACCGCTCGGATCCCGCCGATCTGCTGGCCTTGAATCCCGCCGAGAACCATACGCTGCGCGAGGGTTTCATGACGCGCGCCGAGCTGGCGGAACGCTATGCTCGGCGCACCGGCCGCGATCTCGGCGGGATCGATTTCCATGTCGCCTGGGCGCACTGGAAAACCGCGACCGTCGTCGAGCAGCTTTACGCCCGCTACGCGCGTGGCGATACGACCGACGAGCGCTACGCCACGATGGTCAACGAGGCGCCGGTCCTGGCTCGCGCCGCCGCGGCCAAAGTCGCGGCCTTCGGGTTTCGCGCATAAGTCCGCCTCGGCCGAATTTCCCTCGCCGCCAGACCAGCGGGAGGCCACCAGACCCGACTGGAGCGCTTTTCGTAAGCCCGTCCGGTGGGCTATTCTGTGGGAGATATTTTTGCTCGGATTCGGACACCGGACATCCAAAGTTTCTTGAGGGAGGCTTAGGCCAACTTGCACGCTATCCAATATGAAGCCCCGACCTCGCTCGAACAGGCGCTCGGAATACTCGCCAAGCATGGTGAAAAAGCGCGCCCGCTCTGCGGCGGCACGGATATCCTGATTCAACTGCGCGCCGGAACCCGGCAGCCCGACTACGTCGTCGACGTGAAGCGCATCCCGGCGCTGACCGGGATTAAGTTCGACGCCAAGTCAGGCCTGCGCCTGGGCGCCGCGGTTTCGTGTATCGAGATTTTCGAGGATCAGACGATGCGGCGCCATTACCCCGGACTGGTCGAGGCGGCCCATCTGATCGGCTCGCTGCAGATCCAGAGCCGCGCCTCGGTCGGCGGCAACCTGTGCAACGGGTCGCCCGCGGCCGACACCACCCCGGCATTGATCGCGCTGGGCGCGACCGCTCGCCTCGCCGGCCCCAAGGGCGAGCGCCAGGTCAAGGTCGAGGATTTCGTGCTGTCGCCCGGGCGCACCGTGATTCAGCCGGGCGAGCTGCTGGTCGAGCTGCTGATACCGGTGCCCGCGCGCCACGCCGCGGACGCCTACCTGCGCTTCATCCCGCGCAACGAGATGGATATCGCGGTGGTCGGCGTGGGCGCCTCGATCACACTGGACGGCGACAAGTGCACGGCGGCGCGAATCGCGCTGGGCGCGGTCGCGCCGACCCCGCTTTACGCCGCCAAGGCGTCGCAGGCGCTGATCGGCAAGAAGTTCGACGCCGCGGCGATCGAGAATGCCGCCAAGCTTGCGATCGAGCAGGCCTCGCCGATCGATGACATGCGCGGTACGGCCGAATTCCGCCGCCATCTGGTGGGCGTTCTGACCCGACGGACGCTGGAGCGCGCGGCCGAGCGGGCGCGCCGCAACTGAACTCATCCCCGACTGGAGCCTTGGGAGAAAATGGCGAAACGAACCCTGGTTGAAACCACGATCAATAACGAAACGGTCGAGCTCCTGTGCGAGCCGCGCCAGAGCCTGCTCGAGGTGCTGCGCGACGAGCTGCACATGACCGGGACCAAGGAAGGGTGCATGACCGGCGATTGCGGCGCGTGCACCATCCTGGTCGACGGCCGCCCGGTCTGCTCATGCCTGATGCTCGGGGTCGAGGCGCAGGGCCATAAGCTCGAGACTATCGAAGGGCTCGCCAACGGCACCGAGCTCCATCCGCTGCAGCAGAAGTTCCTGGAGAATGCGGCCCTGCAATGCGGAATCTGCACGCCGGGGTTCCTGATGTCCGCCAAGGCGCTGCTCGACAAGATTCCGCGCCCGACCGAGGCCGACGTCCGCTACCATCTTGCGGGTAATCTCTGCCGATGCACCGGCTATGACAAAATCGTCCGCGCGGTGCTCGAAGCCGCGCGCGAAAATGGCTAACCCGTTCGCCGGGCATCCAGCCGATGGCACGAGAAGATCGTCCAGGACGTATAGGCCGAAAAAGTCAGGACGTAGAAGGCAAAAAAGTGAAAAAAATGGCGGCGTCAAAGACCCCAGGTTCGCACAAGTATCGGGTTGTCGGCACCCGTCCGATTCGTCCCGACGGGATCGACAAGGTGACCGGCCGCGCGCTGTACGGCGCCGACTACTACTTCCCCGGGATGCTGTTCGGGAAGGTGCTGCGCAGCCCGTATCCCCATGCGCGAATCAAGTCGATCAAGTTCGACCAGGCGCTCAAGCTCCCCGGCGTGCGCGCGGTCGTGACGGCGGACGATCTGCCCGAGGCCGATCGCAAGCCGCAGCAGATGGGCGAGCAGCAGGTGAGCCCGTACTACCTGTCGTGGAACGTGCTGGCCCGCGGCAAGGTGCTCTACGACGGCCATCCGATCGCGGCGGTCGCGGCCACCAGTCCCCATATCGCCGAGGAGGCGTTGAAGCTAATCGAGGTCGAGTACGAGCAGCTCGAGCCGGTCATGACCGTCGAGCAGGCGATGAAGCCCGGCGCGCCGATCCTGATTGACGAGCTGCGCAACCCGGAAGACGGCCCTGACCAGCCGACCAACGTCGCGACCCATCTGCAGTTCAAGCGCGGCGACCTCGAAGCGGGATTCGCCACCGCCGACCACATAATCGAGCGCGAGTTCCAGACCGCGACCGTCCATCAGGGCTATATCGAGCCGCACGCCTCGGTCGGGCTCTGGAATCCCGACGGCCATGCGACCGTCTATACCTGCACCCAGGGCAGCTTCAGCGTGCGTACGCTGGCAACCAAGGTGCTCGGGATGCCCGAGGGCAACCTGAAGGTAGTGCCGAGCGAAATCGGCGGCGGCTTCGGCGGCAAGACCACGATCTATTGCGAACCGGTCGCGCTGCTGCTGGCAAAAAAGACCGGCCATCCGGTGAAAGTCACGATGTCGCGGACGGAAGTCCTGCGGGCGACGGGGCCGACCTCGGGAATCAAGGAGCGGGTCAAGATCGGCGCCACCAAGGAGGGCCGGATCACTGCGGCGCAGGTCTGGATGGCCTACGAGGCGGGTGCATTCCCGGGCTCGCCGATGGCTCCCGGTGCGATGACGGTAATCACCTCCTACGACATCCCGAACCTGCTAATCGACGGCTATGACGTAGTGGTCAATCGCCCCAAGGCCTGCGCTTATCGGGCGCCCGGGGCGACCGCCGCGGCGTTTGGCGCGGAGACGGTGCTCGACGAGCTGGCCGAAAAGATTGGGATCGATCCGCTCGACTTCCGAATCATGAATGGCGCGCGTGAGGGCACGGCGCAGCCGTTCGGCCCGGTCTTCAAGCGAATCGGGTTTATCGAAACCTGCGAGGCGATGAAAAAGAGCGAGCACTACCAGAGCAAGCTTACCGGGCCATATCGCGGACGCGGCGTCGCCGCGGGCTTCTGGTTCAACGCCGGCTTCCAGTCGTCGGCCTCCGTTTACCTCAACCAGGACGGCACCGCCAGCGTCGTCACCGGCTCGGTGGATGTAGGCGGAAGCCGCGCCTCGATGGCGATGATCGCGGCCGAGGTGCTCGGGCTCGACTTCGACGAGGTACGGCCGGTGGTCGCCGATACCGACTCGATTGGCTATACCGACGTCACCGCCGGCAGCCGGGTGACGTTCGCCACCGGGATGGCGGTGTACAACGCTGCCCAGGACATCGTGCGCCAGCTCAAGGAGCGGGCGGGCCAGCTCTGGGAGTGCACGCCCGAGGACGTCGAGTACGACAATAGCCTGCTGCGCACCCGCGCCGACGTTTTGCAGCCGCAGCAGATGACGCTCAAGGAGCTCGCGGCGCGCTTTATCCGTACCGGCGGACCGGTGGTGGGCCGGGCCTCGGTCAGCACGGGAGGCGCCGGCGCCGGCCCGGCGTTCGCGGTGGCGTGTATCGATGTCGAGGTGGATCCGGATACCGGCAAGGTGCAGATTCTGCGGGCGACGGTCGCCCAGGACGTCGGCACGGCGATCCATCCCAGCTACGTCGAGGGTCAGATCCAGGGCGGCACGGCGCAGGGAATCGGATGGGCTCTCAATGAGGAGTACGTCTACGATTCCAAGGGAATCCTCCGCAACTCGGGCCTGCTGGATTACCGGATGCCGACCTGCCTCGACCTGCCGGAGCTCGAAACCATCCTGGTCGAGGTACCCAACCCGATTCATCCGCTCGGCGTGCGCGGCGTGGGCGAGGTCTCGATCGTGCCGCCGCCGGCGGCGGTCGCCAACGCGATCTACCGCGCGACGGGGGTCAGGATGCGGGTGCTGCCGATGTCGCCGCCACGCTTGCTGAAGGCGCTCCTGCAGCATCGCAACGGGCAGGAAGGTCAGGCGGCAGCCGGCCGGTGATCAAGCGTCGCTTCCGGCCGGATTAGGCCGCCTCCGGCAGCGGCGGCCTGATTCGCAATTCATCCAGCCGGCCGGCATGGGAGGCGAAATCGGATAGTCCGCGATGGCTACGGTGATCATTCCCGCCTTGCTTCGGAAATTCACCGCGGGTGCCGAGCGGGTCCCGGCCAGCGGACGAAATCTGCGCGAAGTGATCGACGACCTGGAGCGCCGCTTTCCCGGAATCGGTGCACATCTGCTTGACGATGGTGAGCTCAAGGGGTCGGTGGTGGCCTCGATCGATGGCGAAGTCGACGCCGCAGGGATCCAGGCGCCGGTCAGGGAGAACAGCGAGGTCTATTTTCTGCCGGCGATAGGCGGGGGACTCGGGCCGTAAGGTCTGCCGCCCGGGCCCGCGCGATACGGCATCAGATACGACGGCGGCGTCCGATGCCCCGGATTAGCGCGCCTCCGAGCAAGCAGGCGCTAGATTTCATACCCTAAAGTATTGCAAGTAATGTTGGGGCGCGTACAATTACCGCCCGGTGGTCGGGGTTTGTCCCCCTTTTCCCGGCCTACCGGGGGTCGGATAGGTGAAAACCTGTTCGGCCCCTTTTTATTTTGCCAGGAAATCAGGCAGCGGTCAGGCGGCAAAATGGGTAGAGAGGCCTAGTCGGCAAGCGTCTGCCGGATATGATCGGTGTCGGCGTACTCGCGGAATTGCGCGATCTTGTCGCCGTCAAATCGCAGGTACCAGTGATACCGGTTGGCATACTTTCGGCCATTGGCCGCCACCGTGTCAGACGTGCCCTGAATCGCCACGTGCGGTCCTTCGCAGATCGTCGTGATGAACTTGAAGTTGAATCCCTTGGGAAAGCCCCCCTCGAGCATCGGGATGAAGGCCCGCATGAAGTTAGCTTTGCCATGCAAGGGCTCGAGCCCGGGCAAGTTGCCCATGATCTCGAATTCGAAGTCGTCGGTGATGTTGTCCGCGAAGACCGCCGGATCGCGCTTGCTGAAATTATCGATGAACTTGATCGCGAGAGCCTTGCGCTGGTCTGAGGTCATGATGATTTCCTCCTCGGCTAGTAGCTTCTGAACTGCTCCGAATCGTGGAGCAATGAAGTCCGTGGCGTACTTGACTGCTCGCGCAGAGTGCGCGTGGTTTCGGTTTGTGGCCCGGCCGGAAGTGTCCTGAGACGGCGCTTTCCAGCGTCGCCACGGGATACCCGGACCTTGAGCGGGCGGCGTCGCAGCCGCCCGGATCAGCGATCCCGGTCGTCGCGCCCGCCGCCACCGCCACCGCCGCTTCGCGCCTGGGCTTCATTGACGCGAATCGCGCGGCCCTTGATGTCGCGTCCGTTCAGCTTCTTGACCGCGCCTTCGGCGGCGTCGTCGCTGGCCATCTCGACGAACCCGAAACCACGCGAACGGTTGGTGGCGCGATCCATGATGACCTGAGCACTCTCGACCTTGCCAGCCTCGGAAAAAGCCTCTTGCAAGTCCTGGTCGGTCACGGTCCACGCAAGGTTACCGACATACAATCTACGGCCCATTAAGCTCTCCCCAAATTCTCCAAACGCGTCGCCCCTGCGGACCTCCGCATCTCCCGGCCGTCAGGCCGTACTGCCCTAGCTCTACATCTACTATTGCGCTGAGATTTGTGGCGAGCATCTGGTTTGGAATTCGGGCCTTTTATAGCACTGTTGGCAAAATAAACCTAGGGTGATGCGGCACGGAAAATCTTGCGAGTCTACGCATCCGGATATTCTACTGCACCTTTTTTGACCACGGGAAAAGGCTGTTCGGCGGCCAACAGGAGAGCCTCCAAATCGTAGTAAAATTCGGGTAGCCGATAGGTAATCGTTCATTCACCAACTATTGAGGCTTATTTCTTGGTAGTGTACTTTACCTGCGCAGTCAGTCTCCGAAGGAGCAAGCTGGTGGCGCGAAAAAAGACTCCGATACGCCTAACGTCCGGCTTTCGCCGTGTTCAACGACAGGCACGTACGCTGCTGGCTAAGCTGCGTACAGAGATCCGTGACAAGGAGGCGCAGCTCAAGCGTCTCAAAGATCAGGAACCCGGCCTCGGAAGGCTTGCCGGGGGTATCGGCCCGTCGCGACGGGTTGCCCGACGGCGCGGCGGCGGTGGCGGCGGCCGAGTCAACTGGCGCGCCGTGCTGGCGCGACTCCCCAAGCAGTTCAGCGCCTCCGACGTGCGT
>JBGPMT010000166.1:0-7182 GCA_041487135.1 Binataceae bacterium (SeqCode)
GATGAGCAGTCGCTGTCCGTGCTACAGGCGACAAGATTGCATTGGGTGCGCGGCCAGAACCTGCCGTTCCAGCCGATCGGCATGCACAGGGTCGTGGAGTTCGCGCACGAGCCGGCCTGGCACGTCGCGCCGGCGCAGTCCGCGTCGGTCGAGCAGGTGCACTGCCCGCTCGCTTTATTGCACGTTTGTCCCGAGGCGCATTGCCTGTTTCTCGTACAGGATGCGGCTAATTCCCAGTTTCCCGGGACGACGTCCGAAGTGCCGAATTCCGCCAGCCAGAGTGGATAGCCGCAGTTGTTCGTAAAGGTCAGGCCGTGTTGGCTTGAGGAGCACGTTTGCGCCCGCACCGCGCTGGTTGGCGTCACAAGTGCCAGGCCCAGGAGCAAGAACAGCAGCCGGGCGATCGATGATACGCGGGTTGCGGACACGTTGTGCCGGATTTCCATAGTATCGAGGATGGTGTCCTTCGGTTCAGCACGAGTCTAGTAGGAAATCCTCTGGTAGCTCCGAGTTTGGGGAGCGATTGTTGTGGCGAAGCCCCGGTTTACTGACGAAGCTGGCAGTTCATCCTCGCGTCAGAAGGCTTAGCATCCCGGGCGTCTCGCCCTACAATATCGTCATCCGCAACGGCGGGATCGGAGGCAGCATGGCGACGGTGAAACTTATCGACTATGCCGAGGCGAGCCCCGAGGTGCGGGCCGTCTACGACGACATCATGGCGACCCGGAAGATCGACTGGATCAACAATTTCTGGAAGGCCCTCGCCAACCATCCGGCAACCCTCAAACGCACCTGGGAGAGCATCAAGCAGGTGATGGCGCCGGGGGCCCTCGAGCCGTTGGTCAAAGAGATGGTCTATCTAGCGGTCAGCGCCACCAACGGCTGCGAATACTGCATCCGATCCCATACCGCGGCGGCGCGCAAGGCCGGGATGAGCGACGCGATGCTGGGCGAGTTGATGGCCGTGGTCGGGATGGCGAACGAGACCAATCGCCTGGCCAACGGCTACCAGGTCGACGTCGACCCGCAGTTCATGACGCGATCGTGAGGGATGGCGGCCCGCGGCGGCCGCCGTAACAATCTCTTCAACATCCGGTAAACGCACTGACGCATTTCGGAATCGCGCTTGCGCTATAGATCGAGATGCTCTTGGCGCCTAATGGAATCGGCCAGCCGCAAATTGAACGTCCTTTTCCTGTGCACCGGGAACTCCGCGCGCAGCATCATGGCCGAGTGCGCGCTCAACCGATGGGGCGCGGGGCGATTCCGCGGCTTCAGCGCATCGGGCGGCTTATAACTCTGCCGCTCACTACGATGGAACCGCGGGAGCTGCGGCGGCGGATGGACGAGGTTGGAAAGGAACCGATCGAATGAGCGCCGCAGTCACGATTACCGGGCAGCCGCTGACGCGCCGGCTTAAGTTTCTCGATCGCTACCTGACGCTCTGGATCTTCCTCGCGATGGCGCTGGGGGTCGCGATCGGCGACGCTTTCCCCGGCGTCAAACAGGCCTTCGATCGCCTGAGCGTCGGCACGACCTCGATGCCGATCGCGGTGGGGCTCATCCTGATGATGTATCCGCCGCTGGCGAAGGTGAACTACGACGAGCTGGGGGACGTGTTTCGCGACTGGAAGATTCTCGGGCTGTCGCTGGTGCAGAACTGGATCATCGGTCCGATCCTGATGTTCGCGCTGGCGGTCGTTTTCCTGCGCGGCCATCCCGAATACATGACCGGGCTCATCCTGATCGGGCTTGCGCGGTGTATCGCGATGGTAATCGTGTGGAACGATCTCGCCGCCGGCGACGCCGATTACTGTGCCGGCCTGGTCGCCTTCAATTCGATTTTCCAGGTGCTCTTTTTCTCGCTCTATGCCTACCTGTTCGTGACCCTGCTGCCGGCGTGGCTGGGGCTGGGCGGCGCGCTGGTGCAGGTGACGATCGGCGAAATCGCGAAGACCGTCGCGATCTATCTTGGCATCCCGTTCGCCGCCGGGCTGGCGACCTGGAAGGTGCTGACGGGCCGGATGGGCAAGGCCTGGTATCGGCAGCGATTCATCCCGCGCATCAGTCCGCTGACGCTCATCTTCCTGCTCTTCACGATCGTGGTGATGTTCTCGATCAAGGGCGCCGCGATCGTCGAGCTGCCGCTGGATGTAATGCGGATCGCGGTTCCACTGCTGCTCTATTTTACGATCATGTTCGGGCTCTCGTTCGTGCTGAGCCGCGCGGCCGGGGCGAATTATCCGCAGACGGCGACGCTGTCGTTTACGGCCGCGTCGAACAACTTCGAGCTGGCGATCGCGGTGGCGGTGGCGACCTTCGGGATCGACAGCGGGGTGGCGTTTGCGGCGGTAATCGGTCCACTGATCGAGGTGCCCGTCATGATCGTGCTGGTGGACGTGGCGCTGTGGGCGCGCCGCCGTTACTTCGGATTCCCGGCGGAAAATAGCGGTAGCGGTCTCTTCTGATCGGCGCGCCGGCGCCGCCGCAGGTCAGGCCGCTGCGTCCTCGAACAGGCTGTGCTCCCTCATCCAGTTCTGGGTGGCGCGAAACGCCTCGTCGGTGTAGGGCAGAAAGACAATTCTCTCGCCGGTGCCGAACAGGCGCACGTCCACCATCGTCCGGAAGCGCTCAGGAATCTCGTTGAGGTAGTGCTTCTTGTAATGCTCCGGATGCAGATCGATTTCCATCTGCGCGCGCTTAAGACCCCGCATATACTTTTCCACGTCGGCCGGATCGGCGTTCCTGGGAAACATGAAGGTAATCATGAAGGTGGCGTCGGCGACGCGCCGAAAGCCGAGCTGCTCCAGGATCTGGAATGACAATCCCCAGACGGTGACCGCTTCAACGTCGCCGTCAAAGATCGCGTCCAGGCGCTTCATCGGCGCGCCGATGAAAGCGAGCTTGACTTGGTCGGGCTTGAGAAACGGCTCGAGCGCCTGGACCGTGGTGAAGTGACTGCCCGAATGATAGCCCACCGCGATTGCAACGTTTGCCAACTGCTCGGGCTTTCGAATGGGCGAATCGGGACGCACCATCACCGCGCCCGGCGTTACCACGTAAGCCTCGCGGTATACGTTGCCGGCGTTCTCGGCCCCGGCCTGATTCACCGCCCAATGGCAGGCGCAGCTTATATCCGACCGGCCGGGGCCCTTGTTGCCGTCGTTCTGCTTGTAGCTCTCGAACGCACCGTACTTCACCTCGGGCGCGCCCTTGGGCCGCTTTTCCATTCCCATGTCGAAGCCGCTGACAAAGACGTAGGTAAGCCCCGCGTCTTTGAAATAGCCATTTTCGTCGGCGACCCATTCCTGCAATCGTCCGTGCGGCTGAATATGAAAAATCGCCATGATGCAGGCGCTCCCTTTAAACCAAGATTTCCGGCTTACTCTCCGTTTCAACTGGTAGACCAAACGGCCTACCTCGGCAAGGCGCGGCGGCGCCGCTAACTCTGCCGGAACGAGGGCGGGGTCGGCGCGGGCAGGCCGGTCTCCGCCAGGCAGTTCTCGCGCAACGCGGCCATCGAGGGACCGAAGTTGAAGACCGCCGGCTCGCCGCGCTCGGACTTGAGCTGCTCGCGGAGCTTCCGCGTGGCGGCCTCATCGAGCCGCCCATCCGAATCGAGCACGACGCCGTAGCGGCGCGCCCCCTCGATCGTCACCAGGCCGCGCTCGACCTCGCGGGCGACAATCGCCGCCTCGCGCGCCAGCGGATCGCCCCATCCGCCGCCGCCCCAGGTGACGTAGTGCAGCAGGTCGCCGGGATTGACCCGGATATGATCGCACTTGGACGGGATATGCTCGGTCGCGCCGTCGATGCGGATCAGGAGCTTGCGGCTGCGCGCGCCGGGTAATCCGCCGTTGACGCCCCACGGATAGGTGAACCATCGATCGTCGTGGATCGAGATTTCGCCCGCGGCCAGGAAGCGGTAGACGACGTCGATCCCGTTGCCGCCGCGATGGAGCCCCGGGCCGCCGCTGTCGGGCACGGTCTCGTAGCGCTCGATGCGTAGCGGGAAGTAGGCCTCGAGAAATTCATTGGGCACGTTGAAGAATGACGGCCACAGCGAATGGCCGTCGGGACCGTCGCCGACCGGGCGGCCCGGGATGCCGCCGAAGCCGATCTGATAGAGCTGATACCATTCACCGCGATCGTTGTACCCGGAGTACATCAGATGGGGCGACGACGAAAAGCCGGCAGCGTTGAGGAACTCGGGCTGGCGCTGGCCGAGCAATCCGCCCAGCACGTCGAACACGCGGCCGAGTCCATGGGTGCGGCATGAAAGCGCGGCCGGATAGCGCGGCCTCAGGAGCGTGCCCTCGGGAATTTTGATCTCGACCAGCGGATAGAAGCCGTCGTTGTAGAGGATCTGCGGATCGAAGACCATGATCATGTAGATCCCGAAGAACATCTTGAGCATGTTCTCGTTCAAGTAGAAGTTGATCGAGCCTTCGGATTGCGGGTCGGTGCCGGTCCAATCCATGATCACGCGCTCGCCCTCGCGGCGCATCGTGCATTTCAGCTTGTAGGGGCCGGCGCCGCGGCCGTCGTCGCAGATGTAGTCCTCGAAGGTCAGCTCTTCTTCCGGGATAGTGCGGCGGATCAACTCGGCCATCGCGAGCCGGTTGCGCTCGAGCGCCGCGTCCAGCGCCGCGGCGAAGGTGTCGACCCCGAAGCGCTCGCACATCTCGATCACGCGCCGCTCCGCGGTGCGGCAGGCGGCGACGATCCCGTTTAAGTCCGAGCGGTTCCAATGCGGTAATCGCACTTGGTTGAAGATGACCGTCTGGATCTCCTCCTGCAGCACGCCGCGCTTATAGAGCTTGATCGGCGGGATGATCACGCCCTCCTCGAAGATCGAGGTGGCGTCGGTCGGCAGGCTGCCCGGCACCTTGCCGCCGACGTCGGTCATGTGGCCGAGCATCGCGCCCCATCCGACCAAACGGCCGTCGAAAAAGATCGGCTGCAGCACCAGCCAGTCGTTGGCGTGGCTGATCGCGCCCTCGCATTTGTACGGATCGGACAGCAGGATGACGTCGCCTTCCTCGATCGTGCCTTCGTAGGCGTTGAGGAAGCCCGCGATGAACGAGCCGAACTGGCCGACCACCATGCGCCCCTCGCGGTCGGCGATCAGCGGGAACTCGTCGTGCTGCTCGCGGATTCCGGGCGACATCGCGGTCCGATAGAGCACCGCGTCCATCTCGAAGCGCGCATTGCGCAGCGCACTCTCGATGATGTCGAGCGTGATGGGATCGATCGCGACCCGCTCGAAGGGCCGGTCGTTCCGCTGGATGATACGCGCCTTTGCCATCGCAACCTCTCAACGCCTGACCGGCCGCACGAGGATGTTGCCGAAGCGATCAACCTCGCCGGCGCAAGCGGGCAGAATCAGCGTCGTGCTGTCGAACTCGACCACGATCGCGGGACCGGCCACGCGATTGCCGGCCTTGAGCCGGGAACGATCGTAGAGGCCTGCGGTTGCCGACGCGCCGCCGATCCAGACGGGCGTCTCGCCGATCCGTGCGGCCGACGCGTCGGCGTCGCCCTCGGCGATGATATTGGGCCGCACCAGGGGCGGGCGGCCCTGCACGATCGCGCGCAGATTGACGAACTCGTGCTCGACCTCGAGCGAGAAGGTGAAGAGCCGGCGATGGATCACGTCGAAGCTGCGCCCCACCGCGGCCATCCCGTCCCGCGCGAAGCTCTCGATGTCGACCGCGACCGGGACCTCGAAGCCCTGGCCATGGTAGCGGACGTCGACCTGGTAGACGGTCGATTGCTCGGCGCGCGGCACGCCCTCGAGATCGAGCGCGGCGGCGGCGCTCGCCGCGAGCTCATCGAGCATCCGCCGGATCTCGTCGTTCGAGGTATCGCCGAAGCGGCGGATAAAGGTGCGAGCCGCCTCGTTGCGCGTGCGCGTAGTCGCGTCGCCGTAGGCGCACAGCACGCCCGGGCTCGGCGGAATTATCACTGGCCAGCAGCCGAGCAGCAGCCCGAGCGCGTTGGCATGGAGCGGGCCGGCGCCGCCGAAGGCGACCAGCGCGAAATCGCGCGGGTCGTAGCCCTGCTCAATCGAGACCAGGCGCAGCGCCCCGAACATGTTCTCGTTGACGATATCGATTATCCCGCTGGCGGCCTGCTCGAGCCCGATACCCATCGCGTCGGCGATTTTTTTGACCGCCGCGCTTGCCGCCTCACGATCGAGCTTCATCTCGCCGCCGAGCAGCCCCGCCGGCAGGAAGCCGAGCACCAGGTTGGCGTCGGTGACGGTCGCGTGCTCGCCGCCCTTGCCGTAGGCGGCCGGGCCGGGCTCGGCGCCGGCGCTGCGCGGGCCGACGCGGAGCGCGCGGGTGAACTCGGGGACCGAGGCGATCGAGCCGCCGCCCGCGCCGATGGTCCGCACGTCGAGCGAGGAGGCGCGCACGGCCACGTCGCCGGCGCGGGTCTCGCGGCGCACGCGCGGTTCGCCGGCCTCGACCAGCGCGACATCGGTCGAAGTCCCGCCCATGTCGAAGGTCAGCAGGTTCTCGAAGCCGGCTTGGCGCGCGGCCCATAACGCACCCGCGACGCCGCCCGCCGGACCGCTCATCAGCAGGTTGACGGGCGCATGCTCGGCCGCCTCGAAGGACATCAGGCCGCCGTCCGAGCGCAGGACCTTGAGGCGCGCGCCGACCTGGCGGCGCTTGAGTTCGCGCCCGAGGTTGCCCAGGTAGCGCGCGACCGTGGGCCGCACGTAGGAGTTCGCAACCGTGGTCAGGGTGCGCTCGTACTCGCGCATCTCGGGCAGGATTTCCGAGGAGAGCGAGATCGGCAAGCCGGGCAGCTCGCGGGCGGCGATCTCGCGGATCCGCCGCTCGTGTGAATCGTTGGCGAAAGAGTTGATCAGCGAGACGGTAATCGCCTCGACCTCGCGGCGCTTGAGATGGCGCAGCGCGGCGACCACGCTCTCCTCATCGAGCGGGCGCACCACCTCGCCGCGCGCGCTCACCCGTTCCTTGACCTCGACGGTGTTCTCCAGCGCCGCCAGCGGCTCCGGCTTCGGCCAGATGATCCAGCCGGCCAGGCCGCCCGGAACGTACGATCGCGCGACCTGCAGCACTTGCCGGTAGCCGTCGGTGACGACCAGGCCGACGCGCGCCCCCTGGCCTTCGAGGATCGCGTTGGTGGCGATGGTCGTGCCATGCA
>JBGPMT010000167.1:0-7161 GCA_041487135.1 Binataceae bacterium (SeqCode)
ACCGCGACGGCGCCGTAGGTCAACACCGCGCTCATGATCGACGGGAGGCTGAGATAGCTGTCTTCCGCCGCGGGCGGCCCGATACAGACCGACTCGTCGGCCATCCGCACGTGTAGCGCGTCGCGATCGGCCGTCGAATAGACCGCGATGGTCGGTATGCCGAGCTCGCGACAGGCGCGGATGATGCGGATGGCGATCGTGCCGCGATTGGCGACCAGCAGTTTCTTGAACATGATCGCGCCGCGCCCCTACCCGGCCTCCGATATCATAAGCGGTTGCCCATATTCGACCGGCTGTCCGTTCTCACACAGTATTCTGACCACGCGGCCCGCCGCCTCGGCCTCGATCTCGTTCATCATTTTCATCGCTTCGATTATGCACAGCGGCTGACCTTTGCGGACCGTGTCGCCCTCCTCAACGAACGGCGGCGCGTTGGGCGCGGCCGCCCGGTAGAACGTCCCGACCATCGGGCTCGTCACGAGCCTTTGGTTCGCTTCCAGCGCCGGGGCCTCGCCGCGCCGCGCCCCGCCCTGCGACCCGGCACCGGCCGCGGGCTTTTTCGGCGCGCTTGGAACTGCGGCGCGCGCAGCGATTCTGGCTGGCTCGGGCGCGGGGTTGCCGCCGGTGCGATCGAGGATGCTGCGCACCAGCCGCACCTTGCCCTTCTTGTCCTCGACTTCGAGTTCGACCAGCCCGTACTCCTGCATCAGCGCGAGCAGCGTTTTCAGGTCGCGAACTTCCATCACTCCGTGTCCAGCGCTATGCGCCGCGGCGGCTGGCTCAATGGCGGTCCGAGCGAGCCGCCTTGAGCACGCCGCGGGCCGCCCGCAGCGCCAACGAGTAGCTGTCGACGCCGAAGCCCATGACCCGGCCGGCGGCGATGTCGGCGATGGTCGAGTGATGGCGAAATGGTTCGCGGCGATAGACGTTCGAAAGATGGATCTCGATCACCGGGATTCTGACCGCCAGCAGCGCGTCGCGGATCGCGACGCTGGTATGGGTATAGCTGCCGGGATTGATCAGGACGATGTCGATGCGCTGGCTACGCGCCTCGTGAATCCGCTCGACGATGGCGCTCTCGCTGTTGGACTGGAAGGCCTCCACCATCATCCCGAGTTCACGCCCGAGCTCGATAAGCCCGCGATCGATGTCTTCCAGGCGCGTGCGCCCGTAGATTTCCGGCTCGCGTTCGCCGAGCAGATTTAGATTGGCGCCGTGGATAACCAGCACGCGCAAGGTCGCTTCCGTCATGCGATCGGCTCGGCGCGCGGCCGCTGCGCTTTCCGCTCTCTTCGCCATTCTCCCCCCGCGGCATTGAACCGTACCCTCGCCGAGGTTTCAAGCGCCCCGCCCGGCCGCCACGGCGTAAATCGCTACACCCGGTTAATCGCGCTTGGCGCGCGCACGCAGCGCCTGTTGATAGATTTCGCGCCGGCTCCGCCCCTCGATTCGCGCGATCAGCGCGCTGGCATCCTTGAGGCTCAGCCCGGCCTCGACCAGCATCTCGACCGCGATCCCGCCGCGGCCCGCTTCACGCGTCCCGCCTGGCGCGCCCGCCACCACCACGGTCACCTCGCCGAGCGCCCCGCGTTCGCTGTAGCGCGCCACAAGCTCGCCGAGCGTGCCGCGCGCGGTCTCTTCGTAGGTCTTGGTCATCTCGCGAAGCACCGCTGCCTCGCGATCGGCGCCGAAAACGGCCGCCATCTGCTGCAACGTCTCGGCCAGGCGGCGCGCCGCCTCGTAGACGACGATCGTGCGCCGCTCCGCGGCCAGCGCTTCGAGGGCGGCGCGGCGTGCGGCGGCACGGACCGGAAGAAAGCCTTCAAACACGAAGCGGTCGGTCGGAATACCGGCGATCGAAAGCGCCGCCGCGACGGCCGAGGGGCCCGGCACCGCGACCACCCGAAGCGCCGCGCGATGGGCGGCGCGGACCAGGCGAAATCCCGGATCGCTTATCCCGGGGGTGCCGGCGTCGGTGACCAGCGCGACCCGCGCGCCGGCTGAAAGCCGCGCGATGATCTCCGGTATCCGCCGCTCCTCGTTATGCTCGAAATAGCTCAGCAGCGGCTTGCGGATGGAGTGCGCGGCGAGCAGCGCGCCGGTGCGCCGCGTGTCCTCGCACGCGATCAGATCGGCGGCGCGCAGACTCTCGATCGCGCGCGGACTTAAGTCCGCAGGATTGCCGATTGGGGTGGAAACCACGTACAGAGTTCCGCCCGCGGCGGGCTCGTCGGGACTGGCCAAGGGCAGCGCGCTCGCGGCCGGTGAGCGTTAACCAGGCTTGGCGAGCAGATACTTGAGGGCGGCCTGATCGACCCAGGCACCCTCCGCTTTTGGACAGGCCATCATGTTGACCCCGTGTTCGGTGCGCTCGACCAGCGGCTCGTGGCATCGCGGACACAGCAACTTACCGCTCTTGATCCGCGAGCGCATCTGCTCGATCAGCTTACGGTCCTGCTCGAAGGCCCATTGATCTTCGCGCGCCTTCTCGACGTCGCGCAGCTTGTCCCCCAGCCGATCTTTTTCGTCGCCCATAGCTGGATCCCGTGCGTCGCCGGCCGAACCGCCAAGGGCGGCCCGGCGCCGATTGCGCGACGTCGATTCAGGTCATCTCCTTGATTAGTTTTCCGCTGCGGGCCTGCTCGACCTTGGCCTCGAACTGCGGTCCCAGGTCGACGCCCATCTGCCGGGCGCGCTTTTTCGCCCACAGGCCGACGTTGCGCGAATCGCGATAGAACGAGTCGCCGGCCGGGCGGCTGGTGTCGAAGCGGTCGATCCGCGAGGTCTCGCTTTCGACCACCGCGAACGACGACATCACGCGGCGCATCCCGCGCCGCGCCCCGCATCGCGGACAGGCGGGGCGGGCCGGGCGGCTGCGGCCGAGGATCACGTGCGCAGTGATCGCCACGCAGGCGGCGCATTGGTACTCGTAAATCGGCATCCGAGGCTCACCATACCGCTCGCGGCCGGCCGCGGCAAATCAAGCCGGGCCGGCGGGCGCCCCGCCCCGCGGCGGCGAATTTCCAGCTTGCCAAGGGTTCGCGATTAATTCAAAGTTCGTGGACCAACGCCCCGCCGATGGATCGGGCACGATGATTAAGCTCTACAACTATTTTCGCAGTTCGGCGTCATACCGGGTTCGAATCGCACTCGAGCTCAAGGGCTTGTCCTACGAATACGTGGCGGTTCACCTGCGGCGCGGCGAACAGTCGCTGACCGAGTTTCGCCAGATTAACCCGGCGGGGCTGGTTCCCGCCCTGACCGACGGCGGCTCGATTCTGACCCAATCCACCGCCATCATCGAGTACCTCGAAGAGCGCTATCCCACGCCACCCTTGCTGCCGTCGGATGCGCTCGAACGCGCCCGGGTGCGCGCGCTGGCGCAGACGGTCGCCTGCGAGATGCATCCGCTCAACAATCTGCGCGTGCTGCAGCATCTCGGCCACGAGTTCTCGCTGAACGAGGACGGCACCCGCAAGTGGTACCATCATTGGCTGGGGCTGGGGTTCGCGGCGCTCGAAGCGATGCTCGCGGACGATCCCCGGACCGGCCGCTTCTGCCATCGCGACCAACCGACGATGGCGGATCTCTACCTGGTGCCGCAGATCTATAATGCCGAGCGCTTCCGTTTCGATCTCTCGGCCTATCCGGTGACGACGCGAATCGCTGCGGAATGCCGGAAGCTCGAGGCCTTTCAGCGCGCCGAGCCCGAGCGTCAACCCGACGCCGAGTCATAGAGCCGGGGCGCCTCAGGCGTCGTACAGGAATCGCCTTACCAGCGGACTGCCGATCAGCACGATCGCGCCGACCAGCGCGATCACGGCTCCCGCCGCGATCCACCATCCCGAGCCGCTGCGCAGGCCCAGGCCGAGCGTGACGAGGCCCCAGCCCGGAATGACGAGCGAGATCAGCAGTCTCAGCACCAGGTTGAGGGCGTATCCCAGCGGTCTCATCGCGAGCCTCCGAGGTGCGCGCGCTTCGGCCAGCTAGCCTATCGGATCCGGCCAGTAATGGCGCAATCCGTGCCCGGGATCGAAACTGGCGACCTGCATCGCACCGGCGTTATGAGCGAATCCCATCCGGCCGCGGCGATCGACCAGGATGATACCGGCCTCGCGATCGGTGCGCCGCGCGAGGTCCGCGATCGCCCGGCGGGCGACCGCTGCGGCCTCCCCGCCCTCGAGCGCTCGCACCGCCTCGCCGCATAGCGCCAGCAGGATAATCGCTTCACCCTGGCCGGTGGCCGAGGCGGCGCCAGGTTTATCGGCATAGACGCCGGCCCCGATCAACGCCGAGTCGCCGACTCGCCCGGGCAGCTTACCCGTCATCCCACCGGTCGAGGTTGCGGCAGCGATAATGCCTCTGGCGTCGATCGCCGCCGCGCCGACCGTACCGCCCTCGGCGCCAGCCGCGGCCGCGAGTTTCTGCTCGAGCATGATGCGCCAGCGCGCCTTTGCACGTGACGTGATCAGGTCATCGGGGCGGCACAGCGGAATTCCAGCGCGGCGGGCGATCCGTTCCGCGCCCGCTCCGGCCATCAGGATGTGCGGCGTCTGATCCATCACGGCGCGCGCCAGCAGAATCGGGTTGCGCACGCGACTCACCGCCGCGACCGCACCCGCCCGCATGAGCGGCGTTCGATTACGCAGGCGGTCGTGCGCGCCACTCCCGCCGCCCGGCCTCGGCTCCGCCACCATCAGAGCCGCGTCCATTTCGACTCGCCCGTCGGCGTTGAGCACGGAGCCATAGCCGGCGTTGAAGTATTCATCGTCCTCGAGCACTTTGACGGTCGCGACCACGGCTTCGAGTGCGCTTGCTCCGGCGCGCAGCAACTCGACGCCCCTGCGCGCCGCCGCCAGCATCCCGCTGCGCCGCCGTGGACGCTCGGCCGCCGGCCCCCGGGCGCCGGCTCCGCCATGTACGATCAGCGCTGGAAGCAGCCGCGAAGCCATCTAGAGCGCCGGGCGACGGGCCCACAGGAAAAGGCGCCGGAAGTGGAAGACGAGCGGCCCGCGGGTGCCGTATCCGCGGTCGAGTTCGGTCAGCAGATCGGCTTCGAACCGCAGGCGATCATCCGGCCCGAGCGCCTCGAGGAACGGGCGCATCGAGGTTGCGCGGCTCCACTCGATCACTTCCGCCGGGCCGGTCATCGGATGCTCGAAAATCCGGTAGTAGCAGTCGATATCGACGAAGCCTACCTCGGTGAGCATCCGCCGGTAATCCTCCAGCGGCAGGACGTAGAGCCCGGGGAGCCGCGCGGCGCCGAGTTGCGCGCGCCATCGATCGCTCGACGCCAGCGCCATCATGCCCCGCTGCGCGGTCTCGATCTCGTTCGACGGGATCTGCATGACGAGGCGTCCGCGGGGTTCAAGCGCCTCGTGGCAGGCCGCCAGCACTGGGCGATGGTCGCGGGTCCACTGCATCGCCGCATTGGAGAAGACCAGCGTGTAGGCGCGGCGGGCGTGGAAGTTGCGGAAGTCCTCGAGGACGAACCGCAGGCGCGCCGCGAGACCCGCGTCGAGCGTGCTGAGAAATTCTTTGGCGCCGGCGATCATCGCGGGCGACGAATCGAGCCCCACTCCCGTGCCGCGCGCCATGCGACGAACCAACTCGACGAGATGTTCGCCCGTGCCGCAGCCCAGGTCGACGATCCGTTCGTCGGGGCCGAGTTCCAGGCGCCCGAGCATCGCCTCGAACGGTTCGGCACGGTAGCGCCTGAAGCGATGATAGAGTTGCGGATCCCAATCAGCCATCGTGTCCCGACTCTCGGCAGCGCAATCCGGCGGCGCGGGTCAGGCCCGACAAAAATCTCCGGGCGCCGCCACGCTGCTCTGCGCCGGCGAGGCCGATTCCGGGCCCGGCTCGGGCAGCGCAAACTCGGTAATCGAGGCGGGCGGCGTCAAGCGTCCAATCTTGCCGCTCGGCTCGGTGAACCAGAGGCTGTGTCCGGGGCCCGCGACGATGAAGCCCGGATAGGTATCCGGGCCCGCTTTGAGGCTCTGGATGCTGCCGTCGGCAGCGACCTTGTAGAAGGTATGCGTGCGGCCCGAGGTGATCCACATATTCGCGTCGGATCCGCAGGCGATTCCCAGCGGCACGCCGTCCAGGGGCAGCGCGAAATCTACCACCTTGTCATCGGCGCCGACCTTGCCGACCTTGTTCGCCGCCAGTTCCGTGAACCACGGCGTGCCATCGCTCGCGACCGCCAAGCCACCCGGCCGGCTTTGCGGCGTAGGGATCGGAAATTCCGTGATTACTCCGTGAACCGTGATCCGGCCGATATTGTTTCCGTAGTCTTCGACAAACCAGAGATTATGATCGTGGCCGGCGACAATCTCACTTGGTCCGCCGCCCGCAGGTACGGTGTATTCGATGATCTTGCCGTCCATCTCGATTCGCCCGATCTGCCCGACCGCATGCTCGGTGAACCATACCGCCCCGTCCGGGCCCGCGGTGATTCCGACCGGTCCCGATTTCGGCGTCGTGACCGGGAAATAGTCAACCGAGCCGTCGGCCGGCTTAAGCCGTCCGATCCGATTACCGGCCGGATCGGTGAACCAGATATTGCCATCGGGCCCGGTCGTCAGCCGCTCTGGAAAGCCGTCGCCGCCCAGCGTAAATCGCGCCACGTTGCCGGCGGGAGTGAAGCGTCCGAGGGCGTTGTTCTGATACTCGCTGAACCAGATATCGCCCTGGGGCCCGAGCGCAATCGCATAGGGAGCATGGAGCTGTTGCTTGTTGACATAGGTGGGACGCACCCGCATCGGCTGACTCGCGGCCTTGCCGCCCGAGACGGCCGCCGTCGAGCATCCGGACAGCAACGCGGCGAGCGCGATCAGCCCGACCCTGATCGAGGACCACACCGGCGCGCGACGGCCCAGCCGGGCGCCTATCGGTTTCGCCGTCTTTCTTTGCTGCTCGATTCGGTCGGCCATGGGTTATGCCTGCGAAATCGCACCGGCCTCCTGGCCGGCGCCTTCGCGGCTTTCGTCGAGAACCAGCCAGTAGCAGGACAGGTACGCCAATGCCAAGGCGAAGAATGCGGCGCCGGCCAGCTCGAGAATCTGTGGCTCCCGCAAGTCCGGCAACAGATGCCACAGCAGCAGTTGGGTTCCCGGCGTCGGGGGACAGGCGGGACATGCCAGTCCGATCAACAGGTAA
>JBGPMT010000168.1:0-7158 GCA_041487135.1 Binataceae bacterium (SeqCode)
CAGCCGCAAAACAGCTTCGAGTCGGTATGCAGATGCGCATGGACCTCGAGCCCGATAACAGCCTAGTATGCTTCTGAAGCCATCGTGAGCCCCGCTATAATACCGGCCGGCGCGGCGTGAAGCCGCGCTCAAAGGCGTCGGCCGCGCGCAACATCGTCTCTTCGCCGAACGGCGGTCCGACCAACTGGAGGCCAACCGGCATCCCGCGCTGGTCGTAACCGCAGGGCATCGCCAGCCCGGGCAGCCCGGCGAGGTTAACCGAGATCGTGAAGATATCCGAGAGATACATCTGCAGCGGATCGGAGGTCCGCTCGCCGATCCGGAAGGCGGTGGCCGGCGTGGTCGGCGTCGCGATCAGATCGCAGCGCTCGAAGGCGCGTTCGAAATCGCGCCGGATAAGCGTGCGGACCTTCTGCGCCTTCAGATAGTAGGCGTCGTAATAGCCGGCCGAGAGCGCGAAGGTGCCGAGCATGATCCGCCGCTTGACCTCGGCGCCGAAGCCCGCGTCGCGGCTGCGATTGTAAAGCTCGATATGGTCGTCGGCCTCGACGCGCAGGCCGTAGCGCACGCCGTCGTAGCGGGCCAGATTCGCGCTCGCTTCGGCGGTCGCGATCAGGTAATAGGCGGCGATCGCGTATTCGGTATGCGGCAGCGAGATCTCGACCGTCTCGGCGCCCATCTCGCGATAGTTCGCAAGCGCGCTCCGGATAGCGCCCTCGACCTCGGGCTGCATCCCTTCGACGAAGTACTCGCGGGGCACGCCGATGCGGAGGCCCTTCACCTCGCCGGTGAGCGCGCGCGCGTAATCGGGCACCGGGCGCGCCGAACAGGTCGAGTCGCGCGGGTCGGCGCCCGCCAGGGCCTGCATCATGATCGCTCCGTCGCGCACGCTCTTGGTGAACGGACCCACCTGGTCGAGCGAGGAGGCGTAGGCGATCACGCCATAGCGGCTCACGCGGCTGTAAGTCGGTTTGATCCCGACGATCCCGCAAAACGCGGCGGGCAGGCGAATCGAGCCGCCGGTGTCGGTGCCGAGCGCGGCGATAGATTCGTCGGCCGCCACCGCCGCCCCCGAACCGCCCGAGGAGCCGCCCGGAACGCGCTCGAGGTCGAACGGGTTGCGGGTCGGGCCGAAGGCCGAGTTCTCGGTCGAGGAGCCCATCGCGAACTCGTCCATGTTGGTCTTGCCGAGAAAGATCGCGCCGGCGGCGCGCAGCCGCTCGATTACCGTGGCGTCGAAGGGCGGCACGAAATTCTCCAGGATTCGCGACGCGCAGGTGGTGCGCACGCCGCGGGTGCAGAAGATATCCTTGATGCCAAGCGGTATCCCGCAGAGCGCCGGCGCGCCGCCCGACTTGATTCGGACGTCGGCCGCATCGGCCTGCGCGAGCGCTTCGGTCTCGGAGACCGTCAGGAAGGCGTGCAGGCGCGAATCGATCGCAGCGATTCGGTCCAGGCAGGCGCGCGTCAGTTCGCGCGCGGAAATTTCGCGTCTGCCCAGACGCATCGCGGCTTCCGCGATGGTCAGTTTATGCAGTTCTGAGGTCATTTTCCGGGTCGGTCCGATGCCGCAGCGTCGGTACGGCTAGTCGATGATCTTGGGAACCTTGAAAAACCGGCCCTCGCGCGCCGGCGCGTTTTGCAGCATCGCGTCGGGGTCCGGATGGTTCGTGACCGTATCGTCGCGCCATTGCATTGCGGAATCGCCCACCTGGAAAGTCGGTTCGACCGCCGCAGTGTCAAGCTGGTTGAGCTTCTCGACGTAGGCGAGAATGTTGCTCAGGTCGGTTTCGAGCTGCTGGAGCTCGGCGTCGGTCAGTTCGATCCGCGCCAGTTCGGAAACGTGGATCACCTGTTCGCGGCTGATTCGTTGCTGGGACATCAGGGCGAAATCGTAACATGCGTCGCGCGCGATGTCAGGGCGTGGCGATGACGGCGGGGGGGCTGGTTCCGTTTCGCGCCGGTTCGGCATATTAAGGTTGGGATGATTCGCGGGCTGGTGGCGCGGATAGCCGCGAGCGTGCGCCGGATCGCCGGGGTCATCGAGGACGGCGGGCGCCAGGGACTCGGCCGCCGCGGCGAGCGCGACGCCGAGCGCTATCTGAAGCGCCACGGCTACCGGATCCTGGGACGCAACTTCCGCGCGGCCGGCGCCGAAATCGACCTGATTGCGGCCGAGGGCGAGACGCTGGTCTTCGTCGAGGTCAAGGCGCGCCGCGGCATCGGGACCGGGACTCCGCAGGAGGCGGTCGACGGCCGCAAGCAGCGCCGCATCCGCCGCGCCGCGGAGATTTACGTCGCCCGCACCCGCGCCCACGACTATCCGATTCGCTTCGACGTGGTGGCGATCCGAATGGATGGGGGCGAGGCGCGATTCGAACTGCTGAAGGATGCTTTCTGATGCTCGATATCAGGCTGATTCGCGAACAGGGCGATTTCGTCAAGGCCGAGCTGGCCAAGTGCGGCGTCGATCCGGCCGAGGTCGACCGGGTCATCGAATCCGACGCCGAGCGGCGCCGCGCGCAACATGAGCTCGACGAGCTGCGTGCCGAGCGCACGCGCGTCTCCAGGGAACTGGGTAGGGCGAGTGCCGAGGAGCGCGAGGCGAAGCGCGCCGGGATGCGCGCGCTCGGCGACCGCATCGGCACCGGCGAGCAGCGCCTGGCCGAGATCGAGAAACGCTTCGAAGAGCTGATGCTCAACCTGCGCAATCTCCCCCGTCCCTATGTGCCAGTCGGCCGCAGCGAGGCGGACAACAAGATCGTGCGCAGCGAGGGCGAGCCGCGCGCGCTCCCTTTCAAGGCGCGGCCGCACTGGGAGCTGGGCGAGCAGCTCGGGATCATCGATTTCGATCGCGGCGTGAAGCTCTCGGGCACGCGCTTTTACGTCCTGGCCGGGGCCGGAGCGCGACTGGAGCGGGCGCTGATCGCGTGGATGCTCGACCTCAAGACGCGCGAACAGGGCTACCTCGAGATAATTCCGCCGCTGATGGTCAACACCGCCAGCATGATCGGCACCGGTCATCTGCCGAAGTTTGGCGACACGATGTACCGGGATATCGAGGAGGACTACTGGTTCGTGCCGACCGCCGAAGTGCCGCTGACGAATCTCTATCGCGAGGAGATTCTCGACGCCGAGCGGCTGCCGATCTATCTGACGGCCTACACGCCCTGCTTTCGGCGCGAGAAGATGTCGGCGGGGCGCGACGTGCGCGGCATCAAGCGCGGCCATCAGTTCGACAAGGTCGAGATGGTCAAGCTGGTGAGGCCCGAGACCTCCGACGCAGAGCTCGACAAGCTGGTCGAGAACGCGTCGGAAGTATGCCGGCGGCTGGAGATTCCGTTTCGCGTCGTACAGCTCTGCACCGCCGACCTGGGGTTTGCGAGCGCCGCCACCTACGACCTCGAGATGTGGGCGCCGGGAGTCGGCGAATGGCTCGAAGTCAGCTCATGCTCGAACTGCACCGATTTTCAGGCCCGCCGGGCCCAGATCCGTTTTCGCGCGGCCAAGGGGGCCAAGCCGGAGTTGGTGCACGCGCTCAACGGCTCCGGTCTGGGGCTCCCGCGCACGCTGATCGCGGTGCTGGAGAATTATCAGCAGGAAGACGGCAGCGTCGTGATCCCGCAGGTACTGCGGCCCTACATGGACGGTCTGGAGGTGATCCGACCGCGCGCGTGAGGCTCAGGCGGCCGCCGGTCTAATGCAGCT
Organism: Binataceae bacterium (SeqCode); assembly: GCA_041487135.1. Taxonomy (GTDB): domain Bacteria; phylum Desulfobacterota; class Binatia; order Binatales; family Binataceae; genus JAJPIG01. The sequence continues at coordinate 3,709 of JBGPMT010000168.1, forward strand.
TGAAGCGCTCGCCGAGGAAGACCTCGCGCACCTGCTCGCTGTCGACGATCTCGCGCGGCCCGCCCTCGAACAGGATCTTGCCGGCGTGGATAACGTATGCGCGGTCGATTATCGACAGGGTTTCGTGCACGTTGTGATCCGACATCAGCACACCGATCCCGCGCTGCTTCAGATAGGTGATAATCCGCTGAATCTCGACCACCGTGATCGGATCGATTCCCGCAAACGGCTCGTCCAGGCATAGAAAGCGCGGTTCCAGCACCAGCGCCCGCGTGATCTCGACCTTGCGCCGCTCGCCCCCGGACAGCACTCCCGCCTGCGTGCGGGCCAGGCGCGCGATATCCAGTTCGTCGAGCAGCGTTCGGAGCCGCGCTTGGCGCTCCTCGGCTGTGATCGGCAGGGTTTCAAGCACGGCGAGCAGGTTCTGCTCGACGGTAAGCTTGCGGAAGACCGAGGGCTCCTGCGGCAGGTAGCTGATCCCGCGCCGCGCCCGCTGGTAGAGCGGCAGGGTCGTGATGTCGTCGGGGCCGAGCATCACGCTGCCCTTGTCGGGCTTCACCAGGCCGACGAGCATGTAGAAAGTGGTGGTCTTGCCGGCGCCGTTGGGCCCCAGCAGGCCCACCACTTCGCCGCGATTCACGGTCACCGCGACATCGTCGACCACCGCGCGCCCGCCATAGACCTTGGTGAGCGCGACGCCCTGGAGCGCCTCGCGTTCGGCGGGAGCATGCTCCGCGCCGGCACTGGAGTCGCGGTTTATCGGTGCTAGCTTGGCCATCGCCGGAGACTGCTCGCCACGAGTCTGCCATCTAGATTATCCCGGTTCCAGATGAAACCGAACACCTGTCGAATCTTCACGGCTTGACGGTCGAGCGCCGGCGATGGAACATTCCTTTCCGCGCTGATCGTGGATTAGGACTAAGAACGCCCGTGGCGGACTCGGTAAAAAAAATCTATCTATGCGGTCCGATCATGGACGCGGCTCCGGCCGCGGCCAAGGATTGGCGCACGCGCGCCAAGGAGCGGCTGGCCGGACGGTTCATCCTGCTCGATCCGCTGCGGCGCAGCTTCCGCGACAACGAAATCGACTCGGCCAACGAGATCGTCGAGTTCGATCTCCAGGACGTGCGCGAGGCCGACCTGCTGCTGGTCAACTATTGCAAGGCGTCGCTCGGCACCGCGATGGAAGTGTTCTACGCCAGTCACGATCTGCGCAAGTTTGCGATCGCCTTCAGCCCGCTCAGCTTCCAGGATTGTTCGCCCTGGATGGTGCGCTTCTGCACCAAGATCCTGCCCGACCTCGAGGGCGCGATCGACTATATCGAGCGCCACTTCGCCTGAGCTGCTCACAGGCGCCGCGCCGCACGATTGACCCGGTTTCTGCCGCGGGAGTAAGCCTGGCTCAGCCGATCCGAAGGAGAAGCGCTGCTTGGAAATCGGTTACTTCACGCTCGGCGACAACCGTTATCCGAATAATCCCCGCTCGCCCGAGCGGGCCGTCGTAGAGATTTACGAGCAGGCACTGCTGGCCGAGGAACTCGGGATGCACTCGGCATGGATCGGCGAACATCACCTGAACTATTTCGGCGTGAACTCCTCGCCGCAGGTATTGCTGGCGGCGCTGGCCGGCGCGACCCGGCGGATTCGGCTCGCGCCGGCGGTGGTGCTGCTGCCGATTCATCATCCGCTGCATGTCGCCGAGGATTGGGCGACGCTCGACCTGCTGTCCGGCGGCCGCGTGGATTTCGCCGCGGGCCGCGGCTACGACCGGACGGAGTATGCGGCCTTCGGCGCGCCATTCGATGATTCCGCGGCCATCTTCGAGGAAGGCATGGAGCTCATCTGGCGGGCGTGGACCGAGACCGGGCGCTGGTCGCATCAGGGCAGGCACTACCAATTCCACGAGGTCGACATCGTGCCGAAGCCGCTACAGAAGCCGATGCGTCCCTATGTCGCGTGCTTCTCGCGGCCCAGCATGGAGCTGGGCGCGGCGCACGATTGGCATATCGTCTATGCGCCGTTCTCGGCGGCGATGGCCTACGGCAGCCTTGCCGCCGGCGTCCGCGCCTACCAGGACGAATGCGCGAAGCACGGTCGCGCGCGCCGCCGCGTGGTCTGCAGCGTCTATGTTCATCTCTGCACCCGGCCCGGCGACGAACAGTACGGCCGGGAACGAATCGTCAGCTACTTCCAGGACGCGCTGCTCCCGGCGCTGCCGTCAGATCCCGAAAAGATCCCATCCCACTATCGCTACTTCCTGAAGATCGTCGAGGCGGTGAAGAACATGCGCGCCGAGACTTTCGTTTCGAGCTCGGTCTCGATCGGGCCGCCGGACATGGTGATCGAAGATCTGAAGGCGATCGAAGGCGCCGGAGTCGACGAGCTGGTGGTCGGCTTCAATTTCGGGCGCAAGCCGCACGAGATGGTGCGGGATCAGATGGCGATGTTCATGGAGCGGGTGGCGCCGGCGTTCGAAGGATCGCATCGCGCGATCCAATCCGGCCCGCGCGCTCTGGCCGGCCGCTGAAAAAACTCTTCGACGCGCGATCCCGATCCACCGGTCAGCGCTGGCGTGCTTTGCCGGCTTCGGCGAGGGTCTTGATCGTCCGCCAATCCATGATCTGCGCGTAACCGCCGTCCGCGCCATGGAAGGCGACCGGCCCGTAGAAATTCGCGAGATAGACGGTATCCATCGGATGCGAGGTCGCTTCGTGCACCGCGCCGGCCGGCTCGTAGACCCAGTCGCCGGCCCGCACCGAGCCGCCGCGAAAATCGAAGCCGCCCGAAAGCACGTAAAAATCAGCGGGGCCGAGATGGGTATGCGGCGGATTGATCTCTCCGGCGGGCGCCTTGATCAGCATGCTCCATGCGCCAGTCTCGCTGCTGATGCGCAGGATCTTGATGCGGTTGCCGCCCAGGCCGCAATCGATCCAATCCTGCTCATCGGTATGCACGATCGACGCGTCGAACGGATTGAAATATTGCTCGCCCGCCATGGCAATCTCCTCGCCCGGCATTTTGCGGCCGGCCGTTTCCCGATCTATGCATTTCGCGCCGCGGCCGGCAATCGAAAATCGCTAACCCGCCGAACGCCCGGAGCGCGAAGGCTGTTCAGCGCCGTCCTATCCGGCTAATTTGTCGGGCGAGATTGCCGCGTCGAGTGTCAGGAGAGGTCTGTCTGCTTAATCCAGCGCGGCGTCGCCGCGCTCGGGAGGACGTGATGGAGTCGATTTGGGTTGCATTGATGGGCTCTGAAGTGAAGCAGACCTTTTACCGCGCCGGCTCGGTCCGCACGCGCGTGCTCGAGGCCGGTTCTGGTCCCCCGCTAATCCTGCTGCACGGCGCGGGCGGCCATGCCGAGGCTTACTCGCGCAATCTCGCCGAGCACGCCAAGCATTTCCACGTCTACGCGATCGACATGGTCGGTCACGGCTTCACCGATCGTCCCGA
>JBGPMT010000169.1:0-7096 GCA_041487135.1 Binataceae bacterium (SeqCode)
AGAGAAGCAAGCCGCAGGAGATATTCAACCATGCGAACGGCTTTTTCATTCTGCTTGTGGTCTGTCGATGGGTTCAATGTGTTGACCCTCCGGTTGGCAGTTTGTTCGCCGCAGGCCGTCGGCTTTTCATCAGAATTTCCGTTTTGACGCCTCCAGTCGGGATTCCCCGGTGGTGTCGGTCCAGTAGGCGATCAAGCGTGCCGTCGTGGGTGTCACGCCGACGTAGCCGCCCTGACGCCACATGGCAACGCGGCGGCGGATGTCGTTGACGAGCTTGGTTTCCTTCAAGCGGTCCCGCGTCCACTCGGTCTCGAATTGAAGCTGCTGGCCTTTCTTTTTCGGCTTGGCGATGGGGACGAAATACGAGCTGGTCCGGCGTCCGTCAACAATCTCGTCAGTGATGCCCTCGTCGGAAAAGCGGAAATGGCGGGTCGGCTCGTCGAAGGGCGAGTTGATGATCGGGTTCTCGATGACGACTTGGTTCATAGTGTTACGGTCCTTTGGATCGCCCGACCGTAGCTCATCCGCTGCTTAATGCACCACAAAACGCCATAGAACGATAAATGGCAAGGCTGGACTGCTATCAGCCCAATCGAAACTTTTCTTTCAGTTCCGGAGTCTGTCGAAGGCGATGGTGGCCGTGTCTTTTTCCGATGGAGCGATCGGACGTCGAAGCCCTCCTGGATTTGAACCCACAGGTCGATGGGGAGGCGGAAAAAGCACGCCAACAGAAATGTCAAAGCCGGGACCCCGCGCCAAGGGCTGAGGCGTTGCGGCGGGGCGAGCTTCGCGCACCGCGTCGCCTCCGCTATATTGATCGGAACGGGACAACTCCGCAGTGATTCTGATCCTCGATTTCGGCAGCCAATACACCCAGCTCATAGCGCGGCGGATTCGCGAGGCCCACGTCTACTGCGAGATCCATCCGTATAACCTGCCGATCGAGAAAATCCGCGCGCTTGGGCCGCGCGGGATAATCTTCTCGGGCGGACCCGCGAGCCTCTACGAAAGCGGCGCGCCGGATGTCGGGCGGGAGGTGCTGGAGCTGGGATGTCCGGTGCTCGGAATCTGCTACGGGCTCTATGTGATCGCGCATCATCTTGGCGCCGCGAGCGCGGGCGCGCGGGCGCGCGAGTACGGACCCGCCACGCTCGAGATCGATCTGGCCGATCCGCTGTTCGATCGGCTCGCCGGCCGTAAGCATCGGGTCTGGATGAGTCACGGCGATCGCCTCGAGCGGCTGCCCGAGGGGCTGGTGGCGATCGCGCATAGCGACAACTCGCCCTACGCCGCGGTGCGCAGCCGCGACGGCAGGCTGCGCGGCATCCAGTTCCATCCCGAGGTGGCACATACGCCGATCGGGGCGCAGGTGCTGCGCAACTTCGCGATCGATATCTGCGGCGAGCCGGGCGACTGGACCATGGCCAACTTTATCGAGACCAAGGTCGCGGAGCTTCGCGCCCGCGTGGGCGAGCGCGAGCGGGTCGTGATGGGCCTTTCGGGCGGCGTCGATTCGTCGGTCGCCGCGGCGCTGATCCATCGCGCGGTCGGCGAGCGGCTGAAATGCGTGTTCGTGGACACCGGGCTTCTGCGCGCCGGCGAGCGCGAGCGGATGGAGCATGATTTCGCCCGGGCGATCGGAATCGATCTGCGGGTTAGCGACGACGCCGAGCTCTTCATCGACAGGCTTGACGGCGTGCTCGACCCGGAGCAGAAGCGCCGCATCATCGGCCATGCGTTTATCGAGGTTTTCGAGCGCGAGGCGGCGGCGCTCGGCGGCGCGCGATTTCTCGGGCAGGGGACGCTCTACCCGGACGTTATCGAATCGGTCTCGTTCAAGGGACCCTCGGCGACCATCAAGAGCCATCATAATGTCGGCGGACTCCCCGAACGGATGCGCCTGGAACTGGTCGAGCCGCTGCGCGAGCTGTTCAAGGACGAGGTCCGCGAGCTCGGCCGCAAACTCGGACTGGAGGCAGGAATCGTCGATCGCGAACCGTTCCCCGGTCCTGGCCTGGCGGTGCGAATCGTCGGCGAGGTGACGCGCGAGCGCCTCGAGCTGCTGCGCCGGGCTGATGCGGTGGTGATGGACGAGTTTGCGTCGTCGCGGCGCGGCGAGCCGCTGTGGCAGGCGTTCGCCGTGCTTTTGCCGCTCAAGACCGTGGGCGTCATGGGTGACGGGCGCAGCTACGAGAGCGTGATCGCGATTCGCGCGGTCGAGTCCTCCGACGGCATGACGGCGGACTGGGCGCGGCTCGACTCCGCCTTCCTGGCGCGCCTCTCCAGCCGTATCACCAACGAGATTCGCGGCGTGAACCGGGTCGTCTATGACATCACCTCGAAGCCGCCCGCCACGATCGAGTGGGAGTAGCCGGTGACGGTTCGTACCCGCTATGCGCCAAGTCCGACCGGCGCGCTGCATATCGGCAACGTGCGCTCGGGCCTGTTCGCCTACCTGTTCGGGCGCCATAACCACGGCACGTTCATCCTGAGAATCGACGACACCGACCGGGAGCGATCGACCAAGGAATCGCTCGACGAGATCCTGGAGAGTCTCAAGTGGCTCGGAATCGATTGGGATGAGGGTCCGCCCGATCCCGGGTACTTCCAATCCAACCGCTTCGAGCGCTATCGCGAGGCTGCCCGCCAGCTCCTGCGCGAGGGCAAGGCCTATCCGTGCTACTGCACGGCCGCGGAGCTGGACGCGATGCGCAAGCAGGCCGAGCGGGAGCATCGCAAGCCCGGCTACGACGGACGCTGCCGCGAGAAGCCGTTCGCGCCGGACCTCGAATTGCCCGCCGCGAGCGCGGGGCGCAATTACACGATCCGCTTCCGCTCGCCGCACGAGGGCGAGACTGTGGTCGACGACCTGGTCAAGGGGCGCGCGGTGTTCGACAACGCGGAGCTGGACGACCTGATAATCTTCCGCTCCGACGGCGTGCCGACCTACAACTTCGCGACCGTGCTGGATGACGCCGATTTCCGGATCACTCACGTGGTGCGCGGCGACGACCATCTGCCGAACACGCCGCGCCAGATGCAGATTTTCCGCGCGCTGGGGATGGAGCCGCCCGCCTACGCGCATATGCCGATGGTGATGGGGCCGGACGGAACCAAGCTCTCGAAGCGGCACGGCGCGACCTCGGTCTTCGCCTACCGCGAGGCGGGCTATCTGCCCGAGGCGCTGGTCAACTACCTGGCGCGGCTGGGATGGTCGCACGGCGACCAGGAGATTTTCTCGCGCGAGGAGCTGATCGACTATTTCGATTTCGACGCGTGCGGAAAATCAGCCGGTATCTTCAACGCCGAGAAGCTCCTGTGGCTGAACTTTCATTACATGAAGGAGCGGCCGCTAGCCGCGCTCGCGCGCGAGGTTCGCCCGTTTATCGAGAAGCGCGGTCTCACGATCCCGGGCGACGATGCATGGCTCGAAAAGATGGTCGCGACGCTGCGCGAGCGAGCCAAGACCCTGGTCGAGCTGGTCGACTTCGCGAGCTTCTACCTGAAGGACGAGATCGAGATCGATCCCAAGGCCGCGGCCAAATTCCTGAAGCCCGAAGCGGCCGAGCCGCTGGCGGCGATCGCCGACGAACTGGAATCGATCGGCGGCAATCTCAACGAGGAATCGGTGAAAGCGGCATTCGAGCGCGTGATGGCGCGCTATGCAATGAAGCTCGGGCAGCTCGCGCAGCCGGTACGCGTGGCGCTGACCGGCGGCACAGTGAGCCCCGGAATCTTCGAGGTCATCGCGGTGCTCGGGCCGAGCCGCACGGTCACGCGGCTGCGCGCTGCGATTCGGCGGCTGCAAACCTGATCGCAGCCGCCAAAGGCGGCCAAAGAGGCGGTCGCCAGGCCGGCAGGCCTAGAGGTCGCTCGCGACGTTATTGGCCAGCGTCCCGATGCTGCTGCCGAGGCCTTGGTAGGCGACCAGCGCGGCGACGGCGACGGCGGCGATGATCAGCGCATATTCGGTCATCGTCTGGCCTGGTCTGGACTCGCGAACCCGGACGTACAGTTCAGATAGTCGCTTAAGCATAAAAATATCTCCTTATCTAGGCTATTTTAACTAGAATTATCGGATGAAGATACAGAAGCGGATGGGTTCTCGAAACGATGAAGAGTGCCAGACTGCTCTGTACAACTTCATAAGGCAGAGAAGGAAGGTCGAAAAAAGTGGTCAGGTCGCTTCAGGTCAGGTCAGGGGTACCCGATCCCGCTCTGCCGCTCAGGCCATCAACATCGCGATCGCCTCTTCGAGCGTCGGTCCATTGGAGGCCTTGACGTTGCTCGCGCAACACCAGAGCGCGAATCCCAGCGCAAGTCCCGCGATAACGATCCACTTCGGCTGAATCTTCATCGTCCCATCCCACAAGCCATGAGTCCCTGAAGCGGCGCGCTTCGACAACCAGCGCGCCGCGGGTCGCCGGCGATATCGGCCGGCTGAAGGTGGTCGGGATTAGGCCGAGTCCCCGCCTGAGCCCTGCTGATGGATATCCTGCGCCACCTCGGGCCAGCGGATATCGCTCAGGTCGGCCGGGTCGCAGACCCCGCCGCAACTCGCGCAAGTTCGCGCGCCTGCATCGGCGTTGAACTCCTGACAGGCCTGCCAATAGCATTCCTGCGGCAGTTGTTCCGCGGTATGGAACTCCTTGACGAAGACTTCCTGATGGCAGTGCGGGCAGTACCAGACCGCCGCCTCCCATCCGCCGGGCTCGCCGCGCCATTTCAACTGAACCGACTCCGTGAGCGGGACGATACGGCTCGGCTGACCGGCGGGGATATAGAGCGCCTCGCCCGCTTTGAGCTCGGTCTCCTTGAGCGCCGAGCCGGGCAGTTCGATCCTGGAATTACCCGAGAACAGCAGCAGCACCTGGTCATGCTCGCTGACCAGGAAGAATGGCTGAGGGACACGGTTGCGGCTGACACACGACATCGGATCGGTGCCCTTCGGCATAATCGGGAAATCATCGTGCGAGCCGAGGCAGCCGCTCGCGGCCGCGTAAATGTTGGTCGCTTTCTTTCGTTCCACGGCTGCTCTCCGCTAGCTCGGGCGCTCGTCGTTAGCGCGGGCCGTGGACTCCGTGCTCAGCGTGGCGGCCATCTGCTCGAAGCTCTCGCGCCCGCGGTTGGCCACCTCGATGTTGCGCGTGTATTGAACGTAGCCGAAGTCTTCGCTTGCCACCTCGGGTGCGCGCACGGTCCCGCATTTTTTGCAGGTGCGCTTTTCCTCGGCGCTATTGAACTCCCGGAAGCATTCCAGGTAGTAACGCAGCGCGTAAAACTCGGGATAGTATTTGCGCTCCGGACCCTGCTTGACGTTGAAGTGCCGCTCGTACACCACCGCATTACATTTCGGACATCTCAGGACGATCCCTTCCATCTGCTCCGGCTCGGACAGCATCCGGACGGTGATCAGCCCGACGTAGTAATGCGAAGGATCATGGGGATCCTTGAGGAACGGACCCACGCCGTGCGTGTCGCCTGCCACCATGATCATGCCGGTCTTCATGGCGCCGCCATTCTCGACCATGCACAGGATAGTCTCCTTGACATCGTTGGCGTGGAAAAAATGCCACGGCGTCATGTCCTTCACGCCGGTCGTGTTCGTCATGCAGGGCACGATCGCCCCATCGTGCAGATAGGGGAAAATCGGATTCAACTGCAGCAGGCCGAGGTTGCGAATCACCAGTTCGAAGACATCGACCTTGACCGGTTCGCGGTTCGCCGCCGGCCGATTGGGAACATGTCTGAAGCCCGCCTTCGCGCCGTTGGTTGCCATACGCACTCCTTCTCGCCGCTGCCCGAGGGGAAGAGCCCCCCGGTACCGTCAGGTGAACCGGAACTCTCGTACAAGCCTTTATCGAAAATGAGGCCAGCGCTGCAAACGGTCCGTGAGCTGATCTGTTTTCGAATTTGAGCACCCTGATTGCGGATTTATGTAAAATGACCGGACAAGCGGAATAATGAGCAATGACCATCCATGCCGAATGGCATGATTGTGCGCCTTTTATTGGACCGGCGTGACGGCCGCATCACCTGATACCGGGAAGCCGGGCGTGAGCGGATGGCGGCGCGCGCTCGCGGTCTATACCGATCGGCGCGTGCTGCTGATTCTGCCGCTCGGCTTCGCTAGCGGCCTGCCTCTGCTGCTGACTTTTTCCACGCTCTCGGCCTGGCTCGCCACCGCCGGAGTGAGCCGCGCCGCGATCGGCGCCTTCGCCCTGGTCGGCACGCCTTACGCCCTCAAGTTCCTGTGGTCACCGCTGATCGATCGCCTGCCGCCGCCGATTCCGCTGGGACGGCGGCGCGGCTGGGGGATCACCATCCAGATAGCGCTGTTTGCGGCCACGCTCGCTTTGGGATGGTGCAGTCCCCGGGGCAATCTCGCCCTGATGGCGGCGCTGGCGCTGCTGGTCGCGTTTCTTTCGGCCAGCCAGGACATCGTGATCGACGCCTATCGGGTCGAGATCCTGGCGCCCGAACAACAGGGACCCGGCGCCGGCATGATCCAGACCGGCTACCGGATCGCGATGCTGGTGGCGGGCGCGGGCGCCCTGATGATCGCGGCCCGCTTCGGCTGGTTCGCCGCCTACGCCACGATGGCGATGCTGCTGATCGCCGGGATGCTCGTGTTCCTGCTTGGTCCCGAGCCGCCACGCCCGGCCGAGACTTCGGCTTCTACCGGCGGGACACGCGGATGGGACGCAATTCGCCACTGGCTCGCGACCGCGGTGAGCGGGCCGTTCGCGGACTTCATGCGCCGGCCGCTGTGGCCCGTGATCCTGCTGTTCGTCCTTGGCTACAAGCTGGGTGAGGCGATGGCGGGCGTGATGGCGATGCCGCTGTACGTCTCGCTCGGCTTCTCGCTCGACGAGATTGCGGCGGTCTCCAAGCTGGTCGGATTCTTCGCGACGATCGCCGGGGCGCTGGTCGGCGGCGTCGTCACGGCGCGGCTCGGCGTGCTGCGCGCACTGATACTGTGCGGCCTGCTGCAATCGGCTGGCAACCTGTTTTATGTGCTGCAGGCGGTGGGCGGCCATCGTCTCGACTATCTCGCGCTCTGTGTCGCCGCCGAGAACCTGACGGGCGCGATGGC
>JBGPMT010000170.1:0-7071 GCA_041487135.1 Binataceae bacterium (SeqCode)
ATCAGGATGGTCGGCAGGATGCAGACGGCGCTCACGTACATAGCACCGCCCAGCGTGATTCGCGACAACACACGATCGATATATTCAGCGGTATAACGTCCAGGCCTGATTCCCGGGATGAAACCGCCATACTTCTTGAGATTGTCAGCGACGTCGACCGGATTGAACGTGACCGCAGTATAAAAATAGCAGAAAAAGATAATCAGTGCGATGTAGACAATGTCGTAGTAGAGACCGCCGGGCGTAAGATAGGCGGCCCAGTCCTTAAGCGCCGGCACGAAGGTCGCCACCGTGGCCGGAAAGACCAGAATCGAGGAGGCGAAAATCGGCGGAATAACCCCTGAAGTGTTGATCTTTAGCGGCAGATGGGAGCTCTGGCCACCATAAACCCGCCGCCCGACCACCCGGCGCGCGTACTGCACCGGGAGCCGGCGCTGTGCGGTCTCGACATAGACGATTCCACCGGTAACCGCCAGCGCGAGCGCCAGGATCAGGATCAGCACGAAGATGCTCATCTCGCCCTCGCGCACGAACTGGGTGGTGGTGCCGACCGCCCCCGGCAGGCGCGCCACTATGCCGGCCATGATAATCAGCGAGATCCCGTTCCCGATTCCACGCTCGGTTATCTGCTCGCCGATCCACATCACGAACATCGTGCCCGCGGTGACCGTGACCACCGTCATCAGCCGAAACGCAATACCGGGGTTGTAGACCACGGAGCCGCCGCCCGGCGCCTGGATGTGCTCGAGCGAGTAGGCGATCATGTAGCCCTGCACGATCGCAAGCAGAACCGTGAAGTAGCGGGTGTACTGGGTTATCTTGCGCCGCCCCGCCTCGCCTTCCTTGTAAAGTTCGTCCAGGTAGGGTGAGGCGACTTTGAGCAGGTCAAGGATAATCGCGACCGAGATATACGGCATGATGCCGAGCGCGAAGACCGAAAAGCGCTCGAGCGCTCCGCCCGAGAACAGGTTGACCCAGCCGAAGAGCGTGCTCGAGGCAGCGTCGAAGAACGCGGCCAGCGCCTGCCCGTCGATACCCGGGGTGGGTACTGCCACGCCGACCCGGTAGACCACCAGCATCGCGGCCGTGAAGAGCAGCCGGCGGCGCAGTTCCGGGATGCGCGAGGCGTTTGAGAACCCTTCAAGCATTCAGTCCTGTGCGCCTTCGATCAATTCCGCCACTCCGCCGGCCCGGGCGATCTTTTCGCGCGCACCTGCCGAGAAGGCATGGGCACGGATCGTCAGTTTGGCCTTCAGCTCGCCGTCGCCAAGTATTTTGACTTTGCGGCCACCCCGGATAATTCCGCGTTCAGCGAGCACGGCAGGATCGATCTGCTCGCCGTCGGCGAAATCCTTAAGCCGCGCCAGGTTCACCGTGGCGAAAGCGTCGCGCAAGGCGGCATTGCGCAACAACCGGCGGAACCCGCGTTTGGGCACCCGCCGCTGCAGCGGCATCTGTCCGCCCTCGTAACCGGGCGGGGTGTTTCCGCCCGAGCGCGAGCCACGGCCCTTGTGCCCGCGGCCCGCGGTCTTGCCCCAGCCCGAGCCGATTCCGCGTCCGATTCGGCGGGCCCGCCGGGTTGCTCCCGGTGGCGGTCTCAGATCACTCAGATCCATGGTTATCCCGTCGTCGATCCATCTAGTTCCTGACTTCTCAGTTCCTGATTTCGATCAGATGCGACACGCGGCGAATCATCCCGTCGACCGCCGCGGTCCGTTCGATCTCGCGCTCGCTACCGAGCTTGCGGAGCCCCAGCCCCTTCAGCGTCTGGCGAACGCGCTGCACGGTGCCGATCGGGCTGCGCACCAGCCTTATCCGAATTTTATCGGCCATCTCTCGATTCTGCCCTGCTAGGCCGTCGCCGTTTCGCCGTCTGTACGCCGCCGCAGCCTGGTTATATCTTCAGGAGTCATCAGTCCGGCCAGCGCCTCGAGCGTCGCCTGGACCAGATTATGCGGATTCGACGAGCCGAGCCGCTTGGTCAGGATGTTCCGTATCCCCGCCAGCTCGACCACCGCGCGGACCCCGCCCGCCGCGATAACTCCGGTTCCTTCCGAGGCCGGCTTCAGGATCACCTTGCCCGCTCCGAAATGGCCGACCACGGCATACGGTATCGTGCCCTCGCGCAGCGGCACCCGCACCAGGCTCTTCTTGGCCTGTTCGACTCCTTTGCGAATCGCCTCGGGAACCTCCTTCGCCTTGCCCAGTCCAAAGCCGACCAGGCCGTTCTGATCGCCCACCACCACCAGCGCGCTGAAGCTGAAACGCCGGCCGCCCTTGACGACCTTGGCCACGCGGTTGATATGGACCACCTTCTCCTTGATCTCGAGTCCCTGCGGGTCTATCCGTTGCGCCATCGAGTCCTCGTCCGCTCTGCGCTCAGAACGTGAGCCCGCCCTCGCGAGCCGCGTCCGCCAGCGCCTTCATCTTGCCGTGATAGAGAAAGCCGTTGCGATCGAACACCACCTTGGTGATACCCTTTTCCTTACAGCGCTGGGCGATCGTCTGGCCGACGATCTTGGCCACCTCGACGCCGCGCTTGCCCTTGACCGCCGCGCCCAGTTCACCGCCCACGGTCCCCGCCGCCGCCAGCGTCTTTCCGGATTCATCCGAAATGACCTGAACATAAATATGATGCAGCGATCGGTAGACCGAGAGCCGCGGCCGCGCGTCGCTGCCGCGCACCTTGTTCCGCACCCGCCGCTGGCGCATCTTGCGTTTTTCGACCCGCTCCAATGCCATCGCAATAACCGTTCCGCCTTACCTAGCTGGCGCTGGCGCCGGCCGCCGTCTTGCCGGCCTTGCGCCTGATGGTTTCGCCGGCATACTTGATGCCTTTGCCCTTGTACGGCTCGGGCGGCCGCAACTCGCGAATCTGGGCTGCCACCGTCCCCAGCAACTGCCGGTCCGCCCCTTCCAGGGTAATCAGCACCTGGCGCTCGACCTTGGCCGTCACGCCGGGCGGCAACTGGTAGACGATCGGATGCGAGTAACCGAGCGTGAAGTTGACCTGGTTGCCACGCGCCTCGGCGCGGTAGCCGACGCCGTTTATCTCCAGCACCCGGGTGAAGCCGCGGCTCACGCCGGCCGCCATGTTGGCCACCAGCTTGCGCGTGAGCCCGTGGATCGAGCGCTCTTGCTGGCTATCGCCCGGCCGCTTGATCGTGATCATCGAGTCGCTGATCTCCGGGGTAAAGCCCTCCGGAATCCGCAGCTCGAGCTTGCCCTTGGGCCCCTCGAGCTTAAGCGTCGCGCCGCTCAGCGCCGCCTTGACGCCCTTCTCGAGCTGCACCGGCATCCTTCCTATCCGCGACATCTTCTTCTCTTACCAGTCAGTCTTACCAGGCTTGTTACGTCTTGCCGTGTTCCCAAAAGCCTACCAGACCCTCAGCATTATCTCGCCGCCGACCTTCTTGCGCCGCGCCTCGCGGTCGGTCATCACGCCGAGCGGGGTCGAGAGCACGTGCATCCCCATCCCGCCCGCCGCCCGGGGCATCCGGTCGACGCCCGAGTAGACCCTCAGGCTCGGCTTGCTGACGCGCTGCAAGCCGCGGATCACCGGCTCGCGATTCTCGCGGCTCTGCGCATAGCGAATCTTGAGCTTTAGCTTGCGCCGATAGCCCTCGCCCTCGGTGTCGACGGCTTCCAGAAAGCCCTCGGCGGCGAGCACGCGCGCGACCGCCTCGCGCAGCCGCGAATGGGGCAGCTCGAGCTCGTTGTAACGCGCATGGATCGCGTTGCGTATCCGGGTGAGCATCTCTGCGATCGGGTCGGTTTGCGACATCTTTTACCTGAAGTCTCTTCGCTTGCCTGAAATCTCTTCAGTCTTTTCCGCTGGCGCTACCAGCTCGCCTTGACCACGCCCGGCAACTCGCCGCGCAGCGCTAGCTGGCGCAGACAGAGCCGGCACAGCTTGAAGCGCCGGTAAAACGCCCGCGCCCGGCCGCAGCGGGGGCATCGGCTATGCGCCCGCACCTTGAACTTGGGGATGCGCCGCGCCTTTACCCTGAGCGATGTCTTCGCCATCTGAGCCTGCCTGTTTGCCGCCTTGCGTTGGCGCCTTAGCTTGCCGCCTTGATTTGGGCTTCGGGCACCGCGCTGCGAAACGGCATCCCGAGCGCCCGCAGCAGCGTGATCCCTTCGAAATCGCTGCGCGCGGTGGTGATTACGGAGATCGTCATGCCCTTTACGCTCTCGACCTTGTCCAGGTTGACCTCGGGGAAAATCGTATGCTCGCGCAGCCCCAGCGAGTAATTGCCGCGGCCGTCGAAGGCCTTCTCGCTGAGGCCCCGGAAGTCGCGCATGCGGGGCAGCGCGATACTCACCAGCCGGTCGAAGAACTCGTACATCCGCTCGCGCCGGAGCGTGACCATCACCCCGATCGGCATCCCCTGGCGGAGCTTGAAATTCGAAATCGCCTTGCGCGCCTTGGTGATTACCGGCTTCTGGCCGACCACCTGCTTGAGCTCCTCGACCGCCGCGTCGAGCACCTTGACGTTTTCGCGCGCCTCGGATAGCGACATGTTAATCACGACCTTCTGCAGACGCGGCACACGCAGGCGATTATCGATCTTGAGCTCGCGCATCAGGGCCGGCACGATCTCCTTCTCGTAGCGCTCGCGCAGCCGCGCCGGGACCTTGGGCTCGGGCTCGCGCGGCTCGGCGGGCGCCGCCTCTGCGGCGGCCGCCGCGGCTGCGCCCTTGGGCGGCCGCTTGCTCTTGGGCCGGCCGGCGCCGCCCTGGGCGGGCCGCTCTTCGCGGGACCGGGGTTTCTTTTCCTGGTCTTTCTTGTCCTGCTCGTCGGCCATCACTCGTTACCGATCTGCTCGCCGCATCGGCGGCACACTCTGACGCGCGCGCCGTCGGCCGCGGCCTTCACTCCGACCCGCACCGGCGCGTTACATCGCTCGCAGAAAAACATCACGTTCGAGATCGGGATCGGCGCCTCTTTCTCGACGATTCCGCCCGGGCTTTGCGGCCCCCGCGGCTTGGAATGGCGCTTCATCACGTTGAGCCGCTCGACGATCACGCGCGCCTCGTCGGCTATCACCCGCATCACCTTGCCGGTCTTGCCGCGCTCGCGCCCGGTCACGACCATCACCAGGTCGTTCTTCTTGATGCGCGACCTGATCGGCGCCAGGCGCTTTTTGACCCGTTTCCGCTTCGCCTGCTCCGGCATCAGAGCACCTCTGGGGCAAGCGAGATTATCTTCAGAAAGCGCCGGGCCCTGAGCTCGCGCGCGACGGGACCGAAAATGCGCGTGCCGATCGGCTCGTGCTGGCTGTCGAGCAGCACTGCCGAGTTGTCGTCAAAGCGGATATAGCTGCCGTCGGCGCGGCTGATCTCCTTGCTGGTGCGCACGATCACCGCCCGGCTCACCTCGCCCTTCTTGACCTTGGCGTTGGGCGCCGCTTCCTTGATCGAGACCACGATCACGTCGCCCACCGTCGCATAGCGCCGGCGCGAGCCGCCCAGCACCTTGATACATTGCACCTTGCGGGCGCCGGAATTATCGGCGACCTCAAGGATTGTGCGCATCTGAACCACTAAAAAGCCCGCTCCTGTCTTCAGCCGGTGGCGCGCCTGAGCACTTTGCTCACGCGCCAGCGCTTGTTCTTCGAGAGCGGCTGGGTTTCGATAATCATCACCCGGTCGCCCTCGCGGCACTCGCCGCGCTCGTCGTGGGCCATCAGGCGCCGGCGCTGGCGTATCCGCTTGCCATACAGCGGATGCTGCACCAGGCGGTCGACCTGCACCACCACGGTCTTGGTCATGCGCGCAGCGACCACCAGGCCCTCGCGCCGTTTAGCTCGCTGCCGCATCTTGTCCCTTCGCCGCGCCGCCCTGTGAGCGGCCGCCACTCTTGTCCCTGAGCACGGTCAATATCCGGGCCAGCTCGCGGCGCGCGCGCCGGTAGCCCGACGGATTATCGAGCTGGTTGGTGCGCATCTTGAGCCGCAGGCGGAAAATCTCCTCGCGCGTCTCGCGCTCCTTGACCCGCAGATCCTCCGGGTTCATCTGCCGGATATCATCAAGCTCCAACGCCGGCTCCTTCGCGCTCGACCACCACCGTCTTGATCGGCAGCTTATGGGCCGCCAGGCGCATCGCCTCATGGGCGGTGGCGCGGTCGACCCCTTCCATCTCGAACAGGATGCGT
This sequence comes from Binataceae bacterium (SeqCode), assembly GCA_041487135.1. Classification (GTDB taxonomy): domain Bacteria; phylum Desulfobacterota; class Binatia; order Binatales; family Binataceae; genus JAJPIG01. The sequence continues at coordinate 6,159 of JBGPMT010000170.1, forward strand.
CCCGGCCTCACTACCGCGACCCATCCCTCGGGCGAGCCCTTGCCCTTGCCCATCCGGGTCTCGGCCGGCTTCTTGGTATACGGCTTGTCCGGGAAGACCCGGATCCAGACCCGGCCGCCGCGCTTGATATGGCGGGTGAGCGCGATCCGGGCCGCCTCGAGCGCGCGCGTATCGACCCGGGCGGTCTCGAGGCTTTTAAGCCCGAAGTCGCCGAAGGCCATCTCGAGCCCGCGCGACTCGGCGCCGCGCACGCGCCCCTTCATCATCTTGCGCCATTTGACTTTTTTCGGTGCCAGCATCCCGTTCTATCCTATGCTCCGCGCCGCTAGCCCTGCTGGGCGGCTGCGCCGGAGCGCTTGCGCGCCTCTTCCTGGCGAGTGAGAATTTCGCCGCGGAAGATCCAGACCTTGACGCCGATCACGCCGTGGGTGGTGTGCGCCTCGGCAAAGCCGTAGGCGATGTCGGCCCTAAGCGTCTGCAGGGGCACGCGCCCCTCGCGATACCATTCGCTGCGCGCGATTTCCGAACCGCCCAGCCGTCCGGCGACGTGGACTTTGACGCCCTGCGCGCCCATCCGCATCGCCCGCAGCACCGCCTCTTTCATCGCGCGCCGAAAGGCGACGCGGCGCTCGAGCTGCAGCGCGATATTCTCGGCCACCAGTTGCGGGTCGAGATCGGGGCGGCGGACCTCGTGGATATTGATAAACGCCTCGCGCGCCTTCATCACCTGCTGGATATCGCGCTTGAGCTTGTCGATTTCGGCGCCCTTCTTGCCGATCACGATTCCGGGGCGGGCGGTGTGAATATTGATCTTGGCCTTGTTGGCCATCCGCTCGATTTCAATCCGCGAGATGCCGGCATGGTAGAGCCGGCGCTTGATGAACTCGCGGATCCTGAGGTCCTCATGCAGCAG
>JBGPMT010000171.1:0-7043 GCA_041487135.1 Binataceae bacterium (SeqCode)
CTGGTAGCCGTTCTCGTCGAGCGCCGTGCGAATCGCGCCGACTCGCCCGTCCATCATGTCCGAGGGCGCGACCAGGTCCGCGCCGGCTCGCGCATGCGACAGCGCTTCGAGCGCCAGCAGTTCGAGCGTTGCGTCGTTGTCCACCTCGCCGCCGCTGACCACGCCGCAATGCCCGTGGTCGGTGTATTCGCACAGGCAGACGTCGGTGATCACGGCCAGATCGGGCAGGTGCTGCTTGATCTCAGCGGTCGCGCGCTGCACCACTCCGCTATCGCTCCAGGCCTCGCTCCCGCGGGCGTCCTTATGGGCGGGAATCCCGAACAGCATTATCGCCGGCACGCCCGCCGCGTGGATCTCGCGCGCTTCGCCAAGCGCGCGGTCGACCGAGAGCTGCGCCACCCCGGGCATCGATTCCACCGGCTTGGCAAGGTCGCGGCCCGGACAGACAAAGAGCGGATGGATCAAATCGTCGGGCGAAAGGCGCGTCTCGCGGACCATTCGGCGAAGCGTTTCGGTCCGGCGCAAGCGCCGCGGTCGGGTGATGGGAAAAGCCATTCGATGTTGGCCGCCGCCACGGCGGCCCGAGGTCATTATATAATGAAAAACGGCGCCGCGAAGCAGGCCCTACTTCGCGCCGGCTTGCCTCGCCCAGTCGCGGATCGCGTCGGCCAGCGCCGCGACCGTGTATTGCGCGGGGCTTACCACGACCTTGAAGCCGCGGCGGCGCGCGGTTTCGGCGGTGATCGGACCGATCACGGCGGCTTTCTGGCCGGGCGCAATCGCCCCGAGCAGCGCGCAAAAATTGTCGACCGTACTCGAGCTGGTGAAGGTGATGAGATCGATCGTCGCGAGCCGGCGGCGCAGCGAATCAACGCCGGCCGAAGGCGGAATGATCGTCCGGTAGGCTGGCGCGACGACGACTTCGGCGGCGCCCTTTTCGGCCAGCAGCCGCGGCAGATGCTCGCGTGCGACCTGGGCGCGCGGAACCAGGAAGCGCGCGCCGCGGATGCGTTCTTCGCCGATCGCGCCGATTATCGCCTCGGCGCGGTACTCGGCGGGCACCGCCGCGACTTCGAGTCCGTAATCCCGAAGACGGCGGGCGGTCGCAGGCCCGATCGCGGCGACGCGCGCTGACCGCGCCGCGCCGGGTTCACGTCCGAGCGCCTTGAGCCGCGCCATGAACGCGTCGACACCGGTCGCGCTGGTGAAGATCAGCCAGCCAAACGAGTCCAGGCGCGCAATCGCGCGGTCGAGCGGCGCGTAATCGTCGGGCGGCGCGATCTCGATGGTCGGGAATTCGGCGACCTCGGCGCCCATCGAGCGGAGCATCGCGGCGAAGCGCGCCGCGCCGGCGCCTTGCGCCCGGGTCACCACGATGGTGCGGCCGCGCAGCGGCGTCTCCCCTTTCAGCGGTTCGCTATGGCTTGCCATCGCCGACCAGGTCCGCGGCACCACGCGCGAGCATCCGGCTTCCCAGCCGGGCGCCAAGCTCAGCAGCCGCCGCGGCCGAGGCGTCCGCCAGCGTCGCTTCGACTTCATCTTCGAGCGTCCGTCGCCCTTCGCGATCGAACAGCAGCGCGCGGACTTTCATGCGGCTCCCGTCCAGCACGCCCCGCACGCCGACCGCGGTCGCGCACGAGGCGCCGATCGTCGCAAGATAGGCGCGTTCGGCCGCCGTCTCACACGCCGCCTGGTGATCGTTGGCGGTCGCCAGGGCTCGTTCCAGTTCCTCCGAGCCGCCGACCGGGCGATCGTCGAGCGCCTCGATCGCGAGCGCCCCCTGTCCACCGGCCGGGACGAAGTGCCGCTCATCGAGCAGCGCGGGTGCGATAGCGTCGGCGCGGCCGAGGCGGCGCAGCCCGGCGATGGCGAGGATTATCGCGTCGAACTCGCCCGCTTCGAGCTTGGCGAGCCGGGTGTCGACGTTGCCACGAATCGGGACCACCTCGAGGTCCGGGCGCACGCGCAGCGCCTCGAAGCGCCGGCGCGCCGACGAGGTCCCCACCCGCGCCCGCTGTCGCAGCGCGCCGAGCTCGCCGCCGGTGCGCGAAACCAGCGCATCGCGCGGATCCTCGCGCCGCGGAACCGCGGCGATCCGGAACCCGGCGGGCAGCCGCGCCGGAAGATCCTTCATGGAATGGATCGCCAGCTCGATTTGTCGCGCCAGCATCGCCTGCTCGAGTTCCTTGACAAACAGCCCCTTGCCGCCGACATCGGCCAGCGAAGCGGACGCGAGCCGGTCGCCGCTGGTTCGGATCGCAACGATTTCGATCACGAGCTCCGGCAGGCTCGTTTTGAGCCAGCCCTCGACCAGCCGCGCCTGCGCGATGGCGAGCGCGCTGGGCCGTGAGCCGATTCTCAGCCGGTAAGGCATCGCGAGGCACTTGCGCGCAGCGGCGAGCTTCGCGACCGCGCCAGGAAGCGGGAGCGGGCCGCCCGGGAAACCTGCTCACATGGAGTCATCGGGACCATCTTCGTCTTCGTCGATTTCCCCCTCGAGCCCGGGGTCGCCGCACAACAGCCGCCGGGCAAGCTCGGCGGTGTAGAGCCCATTGCCGCCCTCCTCGCCGTTGCGGCGCAGGCCTTCGAGCACGCGATGGAGCAGCTTGTTGACCAGGCCGCGAGTCAAGAGCTCGACGCGCACCTGCTCGCCAGGCGCCAGCCCCGCGAGCCATGTGCGATGGCGGCGCAGCTCGTAGTCCCGCAACTGTTCGATGCTGAGGCGAATCTCCTTGATTGCCGGTACGAGGCCGAGCTCGCCGAGCCATCGATCGAATGCCTCCAGCTCCTGCTGGACGATCGTTTCGGCCTTCCCGGCCTCGCGCTCGCGCGAGCTTCGCGACTGATGGGCGACCTGGCCGAGGTCGTCGATATCGTAGAGATAGACGTTCTCAACGAGGTTCAGCCGTTCGTCGAAATTGCGCGGCACGCCGAGATCGATCAGGAACATCGGGCGGTAATGGCGCTCACGGATGATCGGCTCGAACTCCTCGGCGGCCAGGATCGGGCGTTCGACGCTCAACGAGCCGATCACCACGTCCGCAATCTTGAGGTAGGGGCGGTAGCTGTCGAACGGCACCGCGATGCCGCCGAGCTCGCGCGCGATGGCTTCCGCGCGATCGAAGGTCCGGCTGGTCACGAGCAGCGCTTCAACGCCGCGGCGCTTGAGCTGGCGGGCAACCAACTCGGCCACCTGTCCGGCGCCCATCAGCATGATGGTCTTGTCCTTGAGCGTATCGAAAATCCGGGCGGCGAGCGCGACCGCAACCGAGCCTACCGAGACCGCGCCGTGACCGATAAGGGTCGCTTTGCGGACGCGCTTGGCGACCGAGAAGGCCCGATGAAACGCCCGATGGAGGATCAGACCCGCAGTGCCGGCCTCAACCGCCTGCGCATAGGCAAGCTTCAACTGCCCGAAGATCTGCGGCTCGCCGACGACCATCGAATCCAGGCTGGCGCCGACGCGGAACAGATGGCGCACCGCGTCGCTCCCGTCAAAGCGGTAGACCGCCGCGGCGAAGGTATCGGCGCCGACCCGGCGATCCTCGCCGAGGAAGCGCAGCGCGGCTTCGCCGGCGGCCTCGCAATCGCTGGTCACGCCCACGATCTCGACGCGATTACAGGTCGAGAGCAGAGCCGCCTCCGAGATGGCCGGAACGGCGAGCTTGAGGCGCGAAAGCGCGGGGACGATCTCTTCTTCCGCGTAGGCCAGGCGCTCGCGCACCTTGACCGGCGCGGTGCGATGATTCACGCCCAGGATGACTAGCCGATGGTCCATCGTTCAATCGAAGTTGCCGCCGTGATGGCCCGGATGCATCAGGCTCAGCCCCAGAAACGAGCCGGCCAGGACGCTGAACACGGCGATGGTCAGCGCGGCCGCCCGCCGGCCACGCCATCCGACAGTCAAACGCGACTCGAGCAGCCCGGCATAGAGGATCCAGGTGACGAGCGACCAGGACTCTTGCGGCTCCCAGGACCAGAAATGGCCCCAGGTGGCATCGGCCCAGATAGCGCCGCTTACGATCGCCAGACTCAACATCACGAAGCCCCAGCCGAGCAGGCGATAGTTGATCCGGTCGAGCGTCTCAAGGCTCGGCACTCGTTCGCCCGGACCAGGCAGCGGAGCTTTCGATTTAAGGCGCGAATCGTAGGTCAGGTAGATCAGACTCACGCCCGCCGCCAGCAGGAACATCGCGTAGCCGAGGAAGGCCAGCGTCACATGGACCGGCAGCCATCCGCTACGCAGGCTCTCGGGCAATACCAGCCGGCCCGGGGTGCCGAGGATGCAGGCGGTGGCCGAGGCCACGGTCGCCGTGGGCGCCACGAAAACCCCGATTACGCTCACGCGCAGACGAATCATCAACCCCACGCCCATCAGTGCGACCAGCAAGGCCAACAACGTGAGCGATTGCCCGAAACTGGCGACCGGCAGATTACCCGCCTGCAGCCCGCGCGCGATCAGATAGAGTGCGTTGAAGCCGGCCCCGACCGCGAGCAGCGCCGTCCCCCAGTTCGCGATTCGGCGCCGACCTGGCCCGCGCCCGAAGAAAAAGCATCCGGAGGCGACGGCATAACAGCCAAGAGCTATACCGATCCAGAGCGGGTTCATCGGGCAGCCCTGTAGATAGGGTAATTTCCGCTACGAAGACGCTGGGACAAAACGCTGCCGATTCTATTACAGGCGGGTGACGCGGGACAGTCCTGCCGATTCGCAGGTGCGGTACGACGGCATCGTGCTTGCCCCGGCATCGTCGCGCAGGCATAGAGAAAGTCACCCGGGGGTCGCGATGAACCGAACCATCCTCAAGGCCATCAACCAGACGCGCGCAGTGGTGCTGTGCGCCCGGCTCGAGCAGGCCGCCGGCCTGGCCGGCAAGAGCCGCGGGCTGCTTGGCCGCGAGCGCCTGGATGACGACGCCGGGATGCTGTTCGAGGCGGGGCGGCTGGAGCCTTTCATGTGGATGCACATGTTCTTCATGCGCTTTCCCATTGACATCGTGTTCATCGACCGGGGCGACCGGGTGATCCGTATCAGTCACGGGCTCAGGCCCTGGCGGGTCTCGGCGCTGGTATGGGGCGCGCGGCGGGCGCTCGAATTGGCGGCCGGGGCGGCGCAGCGAACGGGCACACAAATCGGCGATCGGATCACCCTCGAGCAATAGTAGCCAACCGTGGCGCGCGGTAATCAGGGGTGCGTCAGCGCCACGGTCTGTTGCGCTTCGTCATCGGAAGCGCCTGCAGCTTCGCCTAGCGGGCGGCCATCGCAAGCAACGCCGGATTTTCAATTCGGGCCATCTGCTGGGCCTGATTAGGCCATATTGTCGTGCCCTGAAAGCTCCCGTTGCGTTGGCGCAACGGACCGGTTGCAGACCCGCCGTCTCGGCGCGGCCGAGTAGCAAAAAATCCCCACCGCTACTGCATTCCTGCATTGGCACCGGCTGTGCTGTACCAACATGTCGCGTTTCGAGACGTGGAGGCGCCAAAGCTGTCGCTACGACTCACTGAAACGCACTTCACACAGTAGACCGGGAGGGGAAGTTGTGGCTAACGCATTTGAAGCCGAACCGAAATCGGCCCGTAAGGGCAATCCCGTAATCTATCTCGCTCTGGCCTTGCCGGTACTGCTGACGATGATCGCGGTCGGCAGGACGCTGGCGGCGCGCTACCCGCGCTCGGCCGCTGAGCCCACGGCGATCGAGGCTCCGGGCCTTCAGTCCAACCCGGCCACTCTGATCAAACCCCAGAACGTAAAGTACATCGGCTGACAATGGCGTCAGCCGCAAAAGGAAAGGACTGACTGCTCAACACGATCGACGGTTTCCTCTAAATCGCGGAACAAACCCCGAGAGGGGAACAAACCCCCGAAAGGGGGAAGGTGCAAACCAAGGAGAAGAGAGATGGAGTTGATCACGAAGTGGTACGTGCGGGCTTGTGAGTTCAAGAAGGGACAGACCATGACGGAATACGCCCTCATCCTGTCCGCGGTGGCGATCGTGGTGTTCGCCGGTTACCAGACCATGGGCGGCGACATCAACGGACTGCTCAACACGATCGACGCGCAGCTTTAAGCGAGAGCGCAACTAACCCCGGCGGCGCGGGCCTCGAGCCCGTGCCGCCGGGCAATCCGCGGATACGTAGAGGAGACATCCATGCGGTTGCTGGAAACGACATTGCGGAGACTACGCCAGGCCAAGGGTCAGACCATGACCGAGTACGCGCTGATCCTGGCGACCGTCGCGGTCGTGGTGAGCGGTCTCTACACGACGGCAGGGACTGAGCTCACAACGCTGGTCGACAGGGTCGGCGGGCTGTTCTAGGGGGGGCCGCCCGCGGGTTTTTGACAAGGTGGTACGAATCGGAAACCGACGACCTATGGCGACCTGTGCTCAGTGCCCCGTGAGAGGGCGGTTAGGCAGTGGAATCGTTGCGCTCAGGCGGCGACTGGTTGGTGCGGGTCATGCACAGGCGGCGGTTGAATTCGGGATCATCCTGGCGGTTGCGTTGTTTGTGCTGGTGGTGGCGGTCCAGTTCGCGTTCATAGGGGAGGCGGCGCGGGCGTTGGGTCAAGCGAACTATCAGGGGGCGAGGAGTATGGCGCTAAACCCCGCCGCCAACCAGTCCGCCGCGCCGGGCTACGTAGCTGAGCATATCGAAAAGCGCATTCCGCGTATGACATGACGCCGGCGGCTTGAAGGGCGTTTTAGCGCACGGCGATCGCGCTCCAGGGCCGATCGCCAGGGGAGGCAGGTATGAGGCGGCCAATTGTGTATGTGGCGCTGGCGGGGGTGTCGGCTCTGATCGCCGCGGTGGTGGTCTACTCGGCACTCAAGAAGCGCGAGGCCGAGGTCCAGCAGGCGATGGTCAAGTCGGTCGATATCGTGGTCGCGGCGCACGACCTGCCGCTCGGCACCAAGATCGATTCCGGTTCGGTCCGGCTCACTCGCTGGGCGCGTGACAGCGTTCCGCCGGGCGCCTTCTCGGATGCGCAGGCGGTCATGAGCGCTTTCGTCAAGGATTCCTTCGTCACCAACGAGCCCATCGTC
>JBGPMT010000172.1:0-7023 GCA_041487135.1 Binataceae bacterium (SeqCode)
ATGCGCCGGCCGTCGGCGAACACCGGCTCGAGCAGCGGCGTGACCTCGGCGGGGGCCGGCCGGAGCTCGGCGCCGGCGGTCGCGGCCGACTCTTCCTCGAGCCCGATCAGATCGGCGTAGAACCCGCCGGTGCGGTTATTGGCGCGGAAGATCTGCTTGCGGCCCGGCATGCTCAACTTGTTCTCGGAGGTCTTGAGCCGCGGCTTGCCGGCGTATTCGGTGAGCTTGTAGGCGACGTCGAGCGCCGGGGCATCCTGGCTCACGACCATCGCGGTGCCGACCCCGAAGGCGTCGATCGGCGCCCCCGCGCCGACCAGCTCGTTGATCCGGTACTCATCGATATTGCCGCTGGCGAAGATCGAAACGTTCTTGAGGCCGTGCTGATCGAGGATGCGGCGCGATTTGCGGCTGAGATCGAGCAGGTTCCCGCTGTCGAGCCTGATGCCCATCAGCACGATGCCGGCCGCGGCGAGCTCGCATGCCACGCGGGCGGCGTTCTCGACCCCGCGCAGCGTGTCGTAGGTGTCGACCAGCAGCGTGCTGAGGCGCGGGAAGACCTTGACGAAGCTTTCGAAGGCCTCGCGCTCGCGCTCGTGGGCCATCACGTAGCTGTGGGCCATCGTGCCGTAGACCGGAATTCCGTAGCGCATCCCGGCCAGCACGTTGGAGGTGCCGTGGAAGCCAGCGAGATAGCTGGAGCGCGCGGCGATCAGCCCGGCGTCGGCGCCCTGACTGCGGCGCAGCCCGAAATCGACCAGGCGGCGGCCGCCGGCCACGGCGAAGCTGCGTGCCGCCTTGCTGGCGATGAGCGAGGCCATCCCGAGCTGGTTGAGCGCCAGCGTCTCGATAATCTGGGCCTCGATAAGCGGCGCCCGTACCTCGATAAGCGGCTCCTCGGCGAAGAAGATGGTGCCTTCGGGGAGCGCGCGCACCTGGCCGGTGAAGCGCAGCCTGGCGAGAAACTCGAGAAAGTCGGTGGCGAAGATTTTGAGCGAATCGAGGTAATCGATCAGACGCGGCTCGAAGTGGAAATCCTCCAGCACCTCCAGCAGGCGCTCGAGACCCGCCGCCAGCAGAAATCCGCGACGCGGCGGCATCCGGCGCGTGGTCAGGCTGAAGCAGGCGGTGTCGTTATAGCCGTTGGCGAAGTAGCTCGCGGCCATCGTGAGTTCGTAAAAGTCGGTGAGTAACGGCGCTTCGCCCGGCTCAAGACGCAGATCAACAGGCATCGGGTGGACCCTTTTTGTCGCCGGCCGCGGCCTCGTAGCCGGCCGGGGTGAAGTCTCTCATCTTCAATTGGGGGGCGCGAGTCAAGCGTCCGGCGACCGCCGGGGATTCAGCGTGGCGGCTCGGGCGGCGATGGCGGTTTGGGAGGAGCGGCGGGCGCCGGCGGCTCGTGCACCACCTGGGTCTCGTGCATCAGGCGCTCGCGCAGCACCTCGGCCATCGCGCGGAAGCGCTCCGCGACCAGATGATTGATCGTACCGGACTCGCCAATCGCGCCAGCTTTGACGCCGGTCAAGAGCTCGATTCCCTGATCGACGTTATCGACCGGGTAGATATGGAACTCGCCGCGCCGCACCGCCTCGACCGTTTCACCGTCGAGCATCAGGTTGGCGATATTGGCGCGCGGAATTAGCACGCCCTGCGTGCCAGTCAGATGGGTCGCCTGGCAGACGCGGTAGAAGCCCTCGATCTTCTCGTTGACGCCGCCGATCGCCTGGACCCGCCCATGCTGATCGACCGAGCCGGTGACGGCGAGCTCCTGGCGAATCGGCACACCGCTCAGCGCCGAGAGCAGCGCGTAGAGCTCAGTGGAGCTGGCGCTGTCGCCGTCGATTCCCGAGTAGGATTGTTCGAAGGCGACGCTGGCGGTCATCGCGGCCGGACTGTGGCGGCCGAAGCGGTCGCGCATGAAGCCGCTCAGGATCATCACGCCCTTATCGTGGGTGGAGCCGGAAAGCCGCGCCTCGCGCTCGATATTGATCACTCCCGCCTGTCCGAGCGCGACGGTCGCGGTGACGCGCGAGGGCCGCCCGAAGGCATAGCCGCCGACGTCGAGCACGGCGAGCCCGTTGATCTGGCCGACCCGTGAGCCGGCAAGCTCGACGATCAGCGTACCCTCGGCGATTAGCCGGCGGATCTCCTCTTCGATAAAGTTGAGCCGCAGGATGCGTTCGTTCAGCGCCCGTTCGACCTCGGCGGCCGTGACTTCCCGCGCATTACCGGCGCGCGCGAAGTAGGCCGCCTCGCGGACCAGGTCGTCGATCGGCTCCATCATGCTCAGCACGCGGCTGCGGTCCCCCGCCATCCGCATCCCGAACTCGACGATTCGCGCCAGTGCGCCGCCGTCGAAGGGCGGCAGGCCTTCGCGCTGCGCCAGCGCCGCCACGCGCTGGACGTAGCGCGCCGCGGCCTGCTTGTCGGCATTTACGACCGGGCGAATCTCGGCCTTGACCTTGAACAGCTCGGCGAAATCCTGATCGTAGAAATAGAGCAGATTGTACAGATAGGCCCCGCCCATCACGACCACTTTGTTCGCGATCTCGATCGGGTTGGGCTTGAGCCCGCTCATCCCGAAGAACGGAAACGGTTCGAGCGTTTCGAGCGTCATCCGCTCGGTCTTGAGCGAACGCTTGAGGGTCTTCCATACTCCCGGCTCGATCACCGCGTCTTCGAGATCGAATACCAGAAATCCGCCGTGCGACTTCAGGAACGAGCCCGGGATGATGCGGGTGAAGTTGGTGCCGGCGCGGCCGAAGGGATCCATCCAGCGTTCGATGGTTCCAAACAGGTTGCGATGGCTCGGCGCATCCTCGGAGACCACCGGCGCGCCGCTGGTCTCCGAGTTATCGACCAGCACGTTGACCTGGTACTCGAAGAAGCGGCCGTCGGAATCGGGCGGGCCGGGCAGCCGCGGCGGGCCGATTTCGCCGGGCCGTCCCTCGGGCTGGGCGTGGAAGCGATCGAGATGACTCAGCATGTGCTCCAGCACCTGGTCGAGGTAGGAGCGGACCGCGGGATTATCGAACTGCTGCTTGAGCGCGGCCACCGTGGGCGTGATCATCCGGGCTGCGAAGGCGCGCTCGATCGCGCGGATATCGTCGATCAACTCGTGCATTATCTCCTGCTGGCGCATCAAGAGCTTCGCGAGCTCGTCCTGCAGCTCGGACTGCACCCGGCCCAGGCGCTCGCGCTCGGCTTCGGGCAGCGCCTCGAGTTCGCGGGCCAGGACTTCGGGCGACTCCGGCATCTTGCCGCCGATCAGCGGGATGAATATCACCTGGCCGGTGGGCGCGCTCTGGATCGCGAAGCCGCGCTCGCGCGCGCGATTCTCGAGGCCCTGGAAGAGCTCCTGCGCGCGTTTGTTGTACTTGTCGCGCAGCGCCGTGCGTTCCTGGTCGAAGTCCTCGCGGCGAAACGCCTTGGGCAGCTGCTCGATGACGAAGTTCACCAGCTCCTGCATCTGGTCGCGGAGCTTCCGTCCCTCGCCGGCCTTCAGGTAGATCGCGACCGGCGCCTCGGGCGAACGAAAGTTGTTGACATAGACCCAATCGCCCGGCGTCGCCATCGCGGCCGCCTTGTCGCGCAGCAGGGCGAGAATCGTTTCGCGCTCCTGGCGCGTGCGCAGGCCGCTTACGAAGACGTTGTAACCGGGGCCGTTGATTCCGATCGCCAGGCGGATGGCGTCGAGCGCCCGTTCCTGGCCGAGCAGCTCCGTGCTGCCCTCCGCCGGCGTCCCCTCGCTCGCCATCCGCAGCAGTTCCTCCGGGGTGGCCGGGATGGAGCCGCGCAGCTCGGCGGGCTTGAGCTGCTCGGCGGGCGCAGCCGGCTTGAGGTCGCGAGGTAGGGATTCGCTCTGCTGCGATGACTCGAGCATTAGGTTCGCTCCCAGTTGCCGAGAACAGCCGGTCTAGCGGGATTTCTCAACCGGCACGCGCCGGCTCTGGCGCTTGGGCACCGCGATCAGCAGCACCCCGTCGGACCAGCGCGCGCTTACGGCGTCGGCGTCGATCGGCGCGGCGAACGCAAATCTGCCGATCGCTCGGCCATCGCGGTCCCGCACCATCACCTCGTACCCGATCACCTCGACGCTGAGCCCTTCGGGCTCAACTCCGGCCGCGGCCAGCTCGATCTCGTAGTGGCGGCCACAATCGCGCACCACCGCGTCCTGCCAGTCGGCAGCGCGCCGCCAGCGCGCGAGCAACGCATCCTCGAAGAACTCATCGAACGCGCGCTCGAAATCCTTGAACCAGCTCGCCATCTTCTCGACCAAGACCTGGCGTATCTTAGTGTGACCGGGTATCCGCGGTCGAGTGCGGCGATCGCCGCAACCCGGCGATGCGGCCGGTGCGCGAGAGGGCAAGGACTTGCCGCCCGGCGCGGGATTGGCGTATGGTTCGCAACGTGCCAACTTTCACGAAGATCCTAGCAGCCACGGATTTCTCGCAGGATTCTGAGCGTGCGCTCGAGTACGCCGAGGAGCTGGCCCGGCGCTTTGGCGCCGAGATCACCGTCGTCCACGTCGACCAGCCGCTGTCGCCGGTGATGATGAGCCCCGACTTCGGCGCGGGCGTGGACGTCGGCGCCATAAGCCGCATCGCCGAAGAGCAACGCCTGCTCGCGCAGCGCGAACTGGACAAGATCGTGGGACGGCTGCGCGACGCCGGACTGAAAGCGCGGAGCCTTTTGCGCGTCGGCTCGCCGTTCCTCGAGATCATCAATACCGCGCAGAGCGAAGGCGCCGACCTGATCGTGCTCGGCACGCACGGCCGCACCGGCCTGGCGCACGTGCTGATGGGCAGCGTCGCCGAGCGGGTCGTACAGAAGGCCGGGTGCCCGGTGCTGACGATTCGCCATCCCGACCGCAAGTTCAAACATCCGCTCGACAAATAATCCGGCGCTCGTCAAGCAATCGAGATCGGATCCGCCGCGGGCTTCCCTCGGGCGCGGTCGGACTGCTAGTAAGGCGCCTTATGCGTGAGCGGAGCGATCCTGAGCGGCGGCGCGGCCGCATCCCTGTCGCCGCCTCCGTCACGCGCCTCCTTGTGGCGGCGTGCGTAGTCGTCTTATGGCTCTGGCAGGTCGCGCTCCCGGCCCCGGCGCACCATGCGATGGTGGTCGCCGAGAGCGAGCCGGCGGCGCGCGCCGGCCTCGAAATCCTGCTGCATGGCGGCAACGCCGTCGACGCGGCGTGCGCCACGGCCCTGGCGGTCGGCGTGACGAATCCCGGCTCGTGCGGGATCGGCGGCGGCGGCTTCATGCTGATCTACCTGGCGCGCACCGGGCAGTTCTACGCGCTGGATTACCGCGAACGGGCGCCGTTGCGGGCCCACGCCGACATGTTTCTGCAGGGCGGCCATCCGATGGAAGAGCTGGCGCAGAACGGCCCGCTGGCGGTGGCGGTGCCAGGCGAACTGGCGGGAATCGACGCGGCGCTCAAGCGCTTCGGCACGATGAAGTTCGCGGCGGTCGCCGCTCCCGCGATCCGCCTTGCGCACGACGGCTTCCCGGCGAGCCCGCATCTGGCGGACGAAATCGCCCGCATGGCGCCGAAGCTCGCGCGCGACCCAGGATTGCGTGCGGTGTTCCTCAACGCCGACAATTCCCCGGTTCGGGCCGGACAGATAATCGCCAACCCGGCGCTGGCATCGACGCTCAGAAGGATGGGCGACCAGCCAGCGGCGAATTTTTACCGCGGCGCCGTCGCCCGTCAGATCGTAAGCTTCATGAAGGAGAGTGGCGGTCTTATCAGCGCCGAAGATCTCGCCAGCTATCAGCCGATCTGGCGCCAGCCGCTCAATTTCTCATTCCAGGGCTACGAGGTCTACACGATGCCGCCGCCATCGTCGGGCGGCGTGGTACTCGAGATGCTGGGAATGCTCGAGCCGGGCCATCTGGCCGGCCTCGGGCTCGATTCGCCACCCTACCTGGCGCGGCTGACCGAAGTGATGCGCCAGGGGTTCATCGATCGCGACGAATACGGCGATCCTGACTACGTGCACGTGCCGCTCAAGACGCTGCTCTCGCCGGCCCATATCAATCAGGCGCGCAACCGCGCGTTGCATCGCAAGGCGCTTGGTATGCCGGCCCAGCCCGCGCACGACCACGGCACCTCCAACCTGTGCGTGGCCGACGCCGAGGGCAACGTGGTCGCGCTGACCACCACGATCAACACCGCGTTCGGGGCCAAGCTGATGGTCCCGGGGCTGGGCATCATCCTCAACAACGAGATGGACGACTTCGCCGTCGCTCCCGGGGTCGCCAACGCATACGGGCTGGTCGGCGCGAAGGCCAACGCAATCGCACCGGGCAAGCGGCCGCTTTCGAGCATGACGCCAACCATCGTGACCCGGGGTGCGCGCCCGGTCCTGGCGCTGGGCGGTTCGGGCGGCCCGACGATTATTACCGGCGTCCTGCAGGTCGGGCTCAACGCGCTTGACTTCCATCTGGCGCCGGCTGAAGCGGTGGCCGAACCGCGTATCCACGAGCAGGCGGCACCGGAAGTGGTGTTCGTGGAATCGACCTTGCCGCCGGAGTCGATCAAAGGACTTCAGGGGATGGGTTACAAGGTCAAGGTGGTGCACTTTTTTGGCGCCGTCAATGCGATCCAGATGGCGCCCGACGGCACCTTGAAGGGCGCCTTCGATGAGCGCAAGGGAGGCGGTGTCGCCGGCTACTGAGATTGCCGTCGCGACGGGACTGTGACAGGCGTGGCGCTCAGGTTAGACTTGAGCGCCGTGCCTGATGAGGAACGGAGTGGCCGTGCGCAGCGGGAGATGGTGATGGCGGCGCCGGCGGGCGGCGGCGAAATCGCCGCCGTCCGCCGGCGCGCATGGCGCTCGATGGGCGGGGCCGCCGCGATCACCGCATTGGGAGCGGCGCTCTTCGGCTTCCATCTCGGCAGCTACGGCCTGTGGGAGCCGGACGAGGCGCGCTACGCGGAAATCGCGCGCGAGATGCTCGCGCTGCGCGATTTCCTGGTACCGCACCTCAATTACGTTCCCTACGTCGAGAAGCCGC
>JBGPMT010000173.1:0-6991 GCA_041487135.1 Binataceae bacterium (SeqCode)
AGCTCGCCGATTCGGCGGCGCGGGTCGTCAACCACCAGGCGCAGCTCTTCGCCGCGCACCAGCGCCGTCCCGACCCCATCGGCATCGGCGAGCTCCGCCTCTGCGGCGCGCGCATCGGGCGAGCTTATCGAGATTACGCCGCCGGGCAATCGCAACTTCAGCTCGCGCGGCGATCCGGAGAACAGAATTCGCCCTTCGTGCATCAAGGCCAACCGATGGCAGCGCTCGGCCTCGTCGAGGTAGCAGGTGGCGACGAGAATCGTGACGCCCTCGGCAAGCATCGCATAGAGAATTCGCCAGAAGTCGCGGCGCGAGACCGGATCGACGCCGGTGGTCGGCTCATCCAGCAGGATTATGCGGGGCCGATGGATCAGCGCGCAGGTGAGTCCCAGCTTCTGTTTCATCCCGCCCGACAGCTTGCCGGCCAGCCGGGCGCGGAACTCCATCATCCCCGAGGCGGCCAGCAGCCGTTCGGCATTGCGCTCGCGAGTCTGGCGATCGATTCCGAACAGGTCGGCGTAAAAGCGAATATTCTCGTCGACGGTCAGATCTTCGTAGAGGCCAAAACGCTGCGGCATATAGCTGATACTGCGCTTGACCGCCTCGGGATCGCGCGCGACGTCCGCGCCGGCGACGATCGCGGTGCCCTCGTCGGGCGGCAGGACACCCGCCAGCATCCGCATCGTCGTGGTCTTGCCCGCGCCATCGGGACCGACCAGACCAAAAATTTGCCCGGGCGCTATATCGAAGCTGATTCGATCGACGGCGCAGAGCTTTTGGAAGCGTTTGGTCAGCCCAGTGGCCGAGACCGCAGCCTCCACCGCTTCATTCATCGCTATCGTCGCTCTTGCGCGGCGTGAGGTCGATCTCCACGTCTGCGGGCATCCCGGGCTTCAGCTCATGGCCAGGATTGTCGACCTCGATCTTAATCCGGTAGACGAGCGTGACGCGCTCCTGGTGGGTCTCGACGCTCTTGGGGGTGAATTCGGCCTTGTCCGAAATAAACGAGACGCGTCCATGATAGGACTTGCCGGGGAAACTGTCGGTGCGGATGGTCGCGGCTTGGTCCCATCGCAAGCGCGCGATCTCGGTTTCGGGCACATAGGCACGCATCCAGACATGATCGAGATCGCCGAGCGTGATGACCGGCGTGCCGGGCGTCACCACCTCGCCAGGTTCAGCCTGACGCACCAGCACCACGCCCGCGAACGGCGCACGCAGAATAGTATGGGTCAGCTGAATGTGGGCGTACTCGAGCGTTTCACGAGCTTGGTTGACGGTCGCGCGCGCAATATCCATATCCTCCTTTCGCGTGCCGGCCTTGGCTTCGAGATAGACCTGGAGGGCCTGGTTGTACGCCGCATCGGCGCGCTTGAAGTTGGTCTCGGCCTGATCGCGCTCCTGCCGGCTGGCAGCGCTATTCTGATAGAGCGTCTCGATGCGGCCATAATCGGCGCGGCTCTGCTCGACCTGCGCTTTCAGGTTGAGCATCGCATGGCGAGCGGCCTCAATCTCCTCGGCACGTGGACCTGCCAGTGCCAGTGCGAGCTGCGCTTGGGCCACCTTGAGTACGGCATCGTCGTTGGCGACTTCCTGGCGATAGTCGGTATCGTCAAGCCGCGCCACGATCGCGTCCTGCTCGAGCCACTTACCCTCATCGACGGGGAGGTCGGCGATCCGGCCACTCACCTGGAAGCTCAGCAGGCTTTCGTGGGCTTCGATATTCCCTGAGAGTACGAGCGTGTTAGGCCGCGCCGGGCGCCAGAGGTAGCCGCGTGCGAACACGATGAAGCCCGCTGCGGCGACCAGGATAACCCCCGCGATCGCTATGAGCCGGCTTCTATTCACTTACGGATTGCCACCTTGTGCGCTCGGTCAAAACGAGTATCGCGTTCAAGATTCCTGCCAAATCGCTCCCGCCTCGCGCTCGACGGTTATCAGTTGCAAGATCCTGTCCTGTCCCAGAAAGAGGGACCATCACGCTGATTGTGACTCCTTTGGCGACAATCGCTGCTTCTTCGAGTCACAGAATTGGGCGAAAAGGCGCGATAACCATCCCACTTCCCGCGGATATTCGTGGCACGAGCGATGCTAGAACTGAAGATACGTGATGCCGATGAAGGGGTACAAGTTGGTCGAAATCCGGATTCATGGGCGCGGTGGCCAAGGCAGCGTCGTCGCCGCGTACTTGCTCGCAATGGCAGCCTTTGAGGATGGAAGCTTCGGACAAGCGTTCCCGAGCTTCGGGCCTGAACGCCGAGGAGCACCGGTGACGGCCTTCGTCCGGATCGCGGACCATCCAGTGCGCCGGCACTGCCAGGTGATAACACCCTCCTTCCTGCTTGTGCAGGATGAGGCGCTGCTTCATGCCGGCGAGATCACGGAGGGCCTTAAGGCCAAGGGAGCAATGCTGGTGAATTCGTCACGCGCCAGCGAGGAATTGCCGGCTGCGCGAAACTTCAAAGTGGTGACCATTCCAGCCACCTCGCTGGCCCAACAGATACTCGGACGCCCGGTGCCGAACACGGCTCTAGCTGCCGCGTTTCTCTCGCTGACGAAGCTGGTCCGCCTGGGTGCGCTGGAAGCGGCACTCGCACGGCAATTCCGCGGTGAGACGCTCGATCGCAATACTCGCCTGGTGCGCGAGGCGGCGCAGATGGTGCCAGCGGGGGCATGGCAGGAGTTATGTGATGGCGCAGCCGCTTGAAGGATCCCAGGCGATGGCTCAAGCGGTGGCGCTGTGCCGTCCGCAGGTCGTGGCGGCTTATCCGATTACGCCGCAAACGCACATCGTTGAGAATCTTGCCAAAATTATCGCCGACGGCGCGCTTGCATGCGAGCTGGTCAGCGTGGAGAGCGAGTTCTCGGCTGCATCTGTGGTGTTAGGCGCGGCGGCGGCGGGATCGCGTGCCTACACGGCCACCAGTTCACAAGGCCTGCTGTTCATGACCGAGGTCCTGTTCAACATCGCAGGGCTGCGTATCCCGCTGGTCTTGACCTGCGCCAATCGGGCAGTCGGCGCGCCGGTCTCGGCCTGGAATGATCAACAGGATTCAATGGCGGTGAGGGACGCCGGGTGGGTTCAGTTGTATTGCGCGGATAACCAGGAAGCGGTCGATACGACGATTCACGCTTTCCGAATCGCTGAACGGTGCGAGTTGCCGGTGATGGTGTGCGTCGACGGGTTCACGCTGACTCACATGCTGGAACCGCTCGAAATTCCGTCTCAGGAACAGGTGGATGCGTTTCTTGGGCCCTATGCTTTCTCGAGGGCGCTCAATCCCGCCGACCCGATAACCCTCGGCACGGTGCTCTCACCGGAATTCTATCCGGAAATTCGCCACGCACATCACCAGGCGCTGCTTAACGCGCAGGACGAAATCCTCGCGGCCGATCGCGCGTGGCAGAGAATCAGCGGTCGATCGACCGGTGGGCTGCTGTCTGTTGAAGGACCTCGGGACGCGCGGCTCGCGATCCTGACGCTTGGCTCAATCCTGGGGACACTAGCCGATGCGCAGGTTGAATATAGCGATCGTGCCCCTGCGAAGCTTATCAAGCTCAGAGCTTTTCGGCCGTTTCCGGTGGACGGGCTCAAAAAGGAATGCGCAGGGCTCCACGATCTCGTTGTGTTGGAGCGCGCACTCTCGCCAGGCGGAGGAGGAATCCTTGCCGCCGAAGTGCGAGCCGCGCTGTCCGAGATGAGCCATCCGCCTCGCGTGCACAGCTACGCGATCGGGCTAGGCGGACGCGACGTGCCGATGACCGTTTATCCGGAACTTCTGGCTGCCGCCCAATCGGCAACACCTTCGCGCTTCGCGATTTTCGATCTCCAGCCCGGGAAGCTTCAGGAAAGGGACCGCTAGGAGATTTCTCCGATGACCCCCAGCCAACCGCCGCTTTCGACTGCCGAGCTGAGGCGCAATCAGCCTGTATTTCGCGGGCTTGAGGCGGGCCATCGCGCGTGCCAGGGATGCGGCCAGGCGCTTGCCGCGCGCCTCGTCACGGAAGCGCTCGGTCCTGACGTTCTGATTGCGAACGCCACGGGATGTCTCGAAGTTTTTACCACCGCATGGCCCCAGAGTGCGTGGCGCGTGCCGTGGCTCCATTCGGTATTCGCAAATACGGCCGCGATTGCTTCCGGAATGGAAGCCGCGCTCAAGGCACAAAAGCGTCAGACTAAAGTGGTCGCGTTCGCTGGCGACGGCGGTACCTTCGACATCGGGTTCCAGGCGCTGTCCGGGATGCTCGAGCGCAATCATAACGTGCTCTACGTCTGCTTCGACAATGAAGCTTACATGAACACCGGTGTGCAGCGATCAAGTTCCACACCCCACGCCGCCGCAACCACGACCTCTCCACCTGGGCGACAACGAGTAGGAAAGCGCCATCTCAAGAAAGATTTGGTAACTATCATTGCCGCGCATCGGATTCCTTACGCCGCTACCGCAACCGTTGCTTATCCGTCGGATCTGCGCAAGAAGGTGCGACGCGGACTGCAGATCGAAGGCGCGGCTTTCATCGTTGTGCATTCGCCCTGTCCCCTTGGATGGGGCCACGAAAACGCGCTGGGCATCGAGGTCGCGCGCCTGGCCGTGCAGACTGGCCTGTATCCGATGATCGAACTCGAGCGCGGCGAGTTGGTCGGTGCGATGCCACTTCGAAATATTCGCCCAGTCACCGAATACCTGCGGTTACAGGATCGTTTCAAGCATCTGTTCGAGGATGATGCCCGCGCACGCGAAGAACTGGAACACCTGCAGGAACTCGCGAATCACAATATTGAAGTCTATCGATTGCGTGCCGAAACGCCCGATCGGTTCGATAGTGAGGGTGCGGATACCGTAAGCCGCGGCGGAATGCGGACTGCCTGATCAGGAGCTGACCATGACAATCCTGACGCGTGGGGCTTTCGCGAAGCCGGGAACCTCGCTGGAGTTCAAGACCGGTGACTGGCGGCTACTACGACCGGTCCATCTCCATCGCAATGCCCCTTGTCACACGGCATGTCCAGCGGGTGAAGACCCGCAAGCGTACCTGGCCCGACTTGCCGAGGGCGGCGCGAAAGCAGCGTGGGAAACCCTCGTCCGGGCGAATCCGCTACCTGCGATCACCGGTCGCGTCTGTCATCATCCGTGCGAGTCGGCGTGCAATCGGCGCAACTACGATGAACCGCTTGCCGTCCATGCGGTTGAGCGCACACTTGGCGACGAAGCCATCGCGCGCGGTTGGAATTACGCGCTTCAAGCTCCAGCATCCGATGCCCCTCGCGTGGCCGTGATTGGCGCCGGTCCGGCGGGACTTTCAGCGGCCTATCAACTGATTCGCCTCGGACACCTGGTCACACTGTTTGAGGCCGAGAGCGAAGCCGGCGGATTGCTCGCCTCCGCGATCCCGCCTTATCGGCTTCCGCGGTCCGTGCTCAAGGACGAGCTCGAGCGTCTGCTCTCGATTGGAATAACTTTCATGCCTCGAAATCGGCTCGGGCGCGACTTCACTCTCGATGAGCTATGGTCAGATCACCGGGCGGTCTTCCTGGGCATCGGCAACCAACGCGGCCGCGAATGGAGCGTGGATGGCGTGGTACCCCGCGACTCACGCCCCGGCCTGGACATACTGAAGGAATGGCTCTCGATAGGCTCGCTACCCGCATATAAGAGCGTGGCGGTCGTGGGGGGCGGCAACACGGCGGTCGATCTTGCCCGCGTATTAAAGTTCAGCGGCGTCCCTGAAGTGCATATCATCAGCTACCGCGCGGTACCCAGTCCAGGAGTTCCGCCGGAGGATGCCATGCGCGCGACGGCGCGCGAGGTCCATCAGGCGATCGAGGAGGGCGTCATCATCCATGAGCATCGTGGCGTACGTCGTCTAATTATCCGTGGCGAGCGTGTTGCGGGCCTCGAGATGGTACATACGAAGAAGCTCACGCGCACGGCCGGGCGCCGGGAGACCGTCGAATTCGAGGGTACTGAGACGATCCTGCATGTCGAGCACGTTATACCGGCGGTCGGCCAGGAGGCCGATCCAACGGGCATCGAGATATTGCTTCGTGGTCGTCCGTTTCTCCATCCGGACTCGTGGGGCAAGCTTGAGAATTTCGACGGCATTTTTGCGGGCGGTGACATCCGCGAAGGCGCCGCCACAGTCAGTGAAGCGATTGGCGATGGCCGCCGCGCCGCCGTCGCCATCGACGGCTACCTTCGCGGTGCATCGATGTCCGCATTAGAGACTCCCGAGGTTCGCTTCGCCGATTTGAATGTTAACTATTTCGAGCATCAGGCGCGGGTTCGCATTGACATGCTTCCGGTCGCCGAGCGTAACGCCGAGCGTGAAATTGAGCAGGCGCTTCCACTTGGCCAAATCGAAATGGAAAGCCGCCGGTGCTTCTCATGCGGCGAATGTCTGGCGTGTGACAATTGCTGGACGCTGTGTCCTGACAGCGCAGTTCTGAAAACGCGTGAGGTTGCAGTCGGGGGTGATCATTACGTATTTGACTATGACTACTGCAAGGGTTGTGGGCTGTGCGCACATGAATGCCCAACCGGTTATATAGCCATGCAGCCGGAACGCTAGCGAGGAGTAACAGCTGGGAAGTTCCAGGGGCCTCCCGATTCGCGCTCTCAGAAACGCCGATACTGCATGGCCGCGACGATCCGTTCACGCGCCAACTCGAGAGCTGCGGCCCGCGGCAGGATCTTTCGACGCTGCTTCGCTTCCAACACTGCCCGGGTATTCTCACGTATTTTCTCTTCGATGGTCTGGAAAGCGGTCCGCTGGGTACCGCCCCGATATTCGACCGCGGCACAGATCACACCGCCGGCATTGGCGATGAAATCGGGGATCGAGAGTATCCCGCGCGCATCCAGGAGTCCGTCCGCTTCCGCCGAAACTGGAATATTGGCGGCCTCGATAATCAGCTTGGCCTGAATCGAATTCACGTTGGTCCGGTTGATCACGTCCGGCCTGGCCGCCGGAATCAGAATATCGCAGTCGA
>JBGPMT010000174.1:0-6985 GCA_041487135.1 Binataceae bacterium (SeqCode)
CGATAGGCCTGCGATGCCGGATAGTTACTGGTCGGCCCGATCTCCATGCGAAAGTCAGCCGGCATCTTCCAGAAATAGGTTCCCGCAAACAGCATCTGCATACCGTCGGGCATGTACTGTTTGTATTGCCGCCAGTTTTGCGTGGTGATCGCCGTGCCGGGTGGAATCGCATTATGGCCCGGCGCCGCGCCGCCAATTGCGGGATAGGCAATTGATACCAGCAGAGCCGCAATCGCGGCACACCGCCTCATGAACATATAGCACCTCGGTTTAAAGTCAGGCATCGGCGTGGTTAGGTGGCGTCGAAGTCAACCCCGCCCAACCGCGCCGCGAGATTTGTTCTGTTTCCGTAACGCCGACTACTGAGAAATCGCCCTTCTGAAGGTTTGATTTTACGGCCCGCCCGTTGCTACCCGAGATACTCGGGCCGCTCCTGGATGCCGCGACTGTGCTGCGAAACCAGCTTGCGCCAGCCCACGATTATGGTGTCCATCGAGCAGAGCACTTCCTTGTCCCAGCCCTTGCCGCTGCCATAGACCTGCTGCATCGCCTCGCGCGCGAAGATGTCGCGATCGTTGAAGTCGCGCAGCGCGATCTTTTCGAAAGCGCTCTCGAACAAATACTCCGCCTCCTCGCGCTGGTCCTCGTTGTGACACGGATTGACTACCACTTCCCAGTACTCGTGATGCTGGTCGTCGGTCGGCACGTACCATTCGTACTGCGCCCATCCCTGCAGCGGCCAGTTTTCGACCAGCAGCACCCCGGGCAGGTACATCGAGGTGCGCACCGGGTAATCGACCTTGCCGCGCACCTTCATCTTGACGATCGGATTTTCCTGCACCAGCCGGTAGGCCGACTGGTCGTAGTACATGTTCATGATGCCCTTGGGGCCGTCGGGCTCATCGATCAGCTTCACCGCCTCGGGCGTAAGCGGCTCCGCGCCCAGGTAGAGCTTGCGCTCGGTCGCGGCCATCAGGATGTTGTCGTAGTGAATCAGGATGTGGCCCGGGTCGAAGCCGTTTTCGACCGCCAGCCGCCAGTTGGAATTGACCGTGCGATGAATCCCGCGGACGTAGACCTCTTTGTCGAGCAGATAACCCGGGGGATTCGGAACATCGGTGATCCGAATCGGCAGGTCGGAGGCGAGCGGCGGAACCGGCTTGTAATCGGCGTCGCCCACGAACAGGAAAATAATCCCGTTGACCTCGTGGACCGGGTAGGTGCGAATCCCGACCTGGTTGATAAGCGGGTCTTCCGGCGCGCCGATAATCGTCCTCAGCACGCCATCCTCGAGCCCATAGCAGAAGCCATGGTACCAGCAGGTCATGTGATCGTCGCTGACCCGCAGCGGCTTGTCGGACATCTTGACCCAGCGATGGAGGCAGCGGTCCTGCAGCGCATAGACCTTGCCCCGCGAGCGGCGCAGCACGATTTCATGACCGGCGATCATCGCGCCCTTGGTACCGCGCTCAGGTAATTCCTTGCTGAAGGCGGCGGGGTACCAGTGATTCTTGATACCCCAGGTCGCTTCCAGATAGGGCGCGTATTGGCGGCTAGCGAGCGATTTTGCCTGAATCTTCCTTGCGGTAGCTCCCATTTGTCCTTGCCTTTGCGAAGCGGCGCGAGCTGGCGCGCGCTGGCTTTGCTTATAGCCGATGACGCCGGGGTGCGCCAACCAGGCGGCCGCGCGGCCCCCTCAGTTCCGGCTTGGGCCGGGCGCTCTCGTGACCGACAGAGTATGCGATCTTGCGCTAGCTCCGGCGGCGGCGCGGCCGGCGAGAAAGCCGGTCGCCCACGCCCATTGAAAATTGTAGCCGCCGATCCGTCCGTCGCAATCGAGCATTTCCCCGATCAGATAGAGGCCGGGCACGCGCCGCGACTCCATCGTCCGGTAATCGAGCTCGACCAGCGGCACTCCCCCGGCGGTGACTTCGGCGAAGTCCCAGCCGCGATCGCCGATGATCGGCAACTCGAACCCGACCAGCGCGTCGACCAGCCGGCGGCGTTGGGCGCGTGGCAGTTGCCCGGCGGGGAGCGAACAGTCGATGGCGCAGAAGCGCGCCAGCGCCGCCGCCAGCCGCTCTGAAATGCGCTCCGCCAGCAGGTTGCGCAGCGTCATTCGGGGATGGGTCGCGGCGGCATTCAACAGCCATGCGTCGGCGGCCTCGCGATCGTGGCCCGGCAGAAAGTTGCATTGCATCCGGACCTTCGCGTCCACTAATCCCGATCGCGCCGCGATCCAATGCCGGCTCGCGTCCATCACGACCGGACCGCTGACTCCGAAGTGCGTCCAGAGCATGCTTCCGACCCGCCGATCGACGAGCCGGTCATCCGCGATGACCGCCAGCTCCACCTTTACCGAAAGTCCCGAAAGCTCGGCATGGAAGAAATTCTGGTCGAGCTTCAACGGCACCAGCGCGGGATGCGTATCGGTCACCGTATGCCCGAGCCGGGCAACGATTTCCCATCCGGTTCCGTCGCTCCCGGTGCGCGGCAGCGATCGGCCGCCGGTGGCGAGGATCACGCTGTGCGCGGCGAGTTCGCCGTCGCGATGGTGAACGGCGAAGCGCCGCCGGCGGCGGTTGGATTCGCCGCCATCGGCGGCTTCGATTGGCAGGCGCTCGATGCCGTCGACCCGGCGGCCGGTGAGTATCCGCACGCCGAGCTGATCGCATCGCCCGACCAGGGCATCGACTACCGTTCGCGCCCGGTCGCTGACCGGGAACAGTTTGCCGCCCTCTTCGCATTTGAGTCGCACGCCTATCGATTCGAACCAGCTGGATGCCGCGTGCTCGTCGAAGGCGGCCAGGATGTTGCGGATCGGATTGCGCGAACCGTTGAAATCCTCGGGGCGGACTTCGCTGTTGGTGATATTGCAGCGGCCGCCGCCCGAGACGAGGATTTTCGCGCCGACCTTGCTGGCCGACTCGAGAATCACGATCTCGATCGCGGACCCATCCGCAGCGCGCGCCGCCTCGGCGGCGAAGATCGCCGCTGTGAGCCCGGCCGCGCCGGCACCCACGATCGCCAGGTCGCACGCGTCTCCCATAGCTGGTCTGATTGTAAACCAGCTTTGGGGGGGCCGTCAGATAGGGTTATTCATTTTGCTCGTTGAGGAGAGGAGAGGCCGGGAGCCTTGAGCTCCCCCCGAATGTCCCGGCCTCTCCTGGCGGTTGCTGCACTGCGGGTTTGCGCCGTAAGGATCGCCGAAGCCCGCCGGCCGGCGCACGCCCCGCTTCCTGCGTGCACCGCACCAGAGGGGTCAGAGCCTCAAGGGCTCTTTGAACCGGCTTTAGAGAAATCCGTCAACCGAGTTCAGCAGGCCGTTGAGATTGGCGCCCATGCTCTGGTAGCCGGCTAATACCACCACCGCGACAACCGACAGGATGAGCGCGTACTCCGTCATCGTCTGGCCCTTGCCGAATCCTTTGTGGAACTCGCGCGCCCGAAGGTACAAGACCGATAGAAAATCCGGGACCAGCGTGGAGCCGGTCATCTGGCTCCCCGCGAGCGCATCGCGAAACTCGCATATCCTGATGTACCAAATTGCGATGAAATTCATGTTTCCCCCCTCGTGTTTCAGATTACGGTCAAACTGGATTACGCCGCCGCGCTTTGAACTCGAACCTCGGTCCAGGAGCGCCGGCGAGCCTTTGATGCGACAGCCCAGATTGCGGCTACTGCCAGAAACGTCAGGCCGATGGTATTTACGAAGCCGTGCCCGAAATCGTTCGCAGCGAACACGCCCAGCGTGAAGAGCGAAACGCTGATAATCGGCCATTCACGAAGCCGAAGCATGTCTGTCATCATCGTTCCATCTCCTCTCGCTTTTTCTTCCCGGCTCTCATGGAACCGTTGCGATGTTGCTAGTGCATTCTCCGTGCCGGGCTCAACAGGGAACAACGTAGCCGAGCTAAGTCGACGCCGGCCAAACTGGGACCAGCGAGACCGTGCTGTGAAAAAATGGCAGGTGCCAGCCTGGGTTGGCAAATCGGCAAGTGACTATTCGCCTGATCAGCGCTTCGACTCTTCGGGCATAATGGGTGACCGGAAAAGTCTGCAAGTTCTTTTCGCACCAGAGTCGCGCGCTCCCGACTTGGGCGGCAGCGCGGCGAATCGCTATCGAAAAGTGCTCCGGGCATCGTCGGATGGCGATGCCCGGAGGTTGCTGAAGCAGAGGAGAGAGGCCGGAGACTCAAAGCTGCCACGATGTTTCCGGCCTCCCCGTGCGGCAAGTTGGGACTGCGAGGCTACGCATACTCGTCCGGTGCATCTGTTTACCCCTTTTTTCTGCATACATCGGACCTGCCCCCCTATCCTGGCTTACCTGTATTCCATGCCGTGCATCGCGACGATTACCGTCGCTCCCGGAGCGCCAGCAGCTTGCACAGTGAATGATTTCATCTGTTTCTTTGAAGTTACGGCCGCTTGCCAGTAAGCGAACGGGAACACTTCAAACGCCATGTTACCACCTGCAGCGCTCATTTGATCGGCGGTTAAGAACATCGTACAGCCGGACGTGGCGCTCGTACCGTCCGAGTAACTAGCGGTCCAGTACAGGATCACGCAGTCTCCCTGAAGCACCGGCCCATCAATGGCGATGTCAATCTCGGTCGGGTACAACGATGAGAACCCGCGATCGGGAATGAAAGTTGCCGTCCCCAGACCGTCCGCTCCCATCCCGTTGGAGTAGCCGCTATATTCCGCCAAAGATACTTCCGAAGCTTTCTCAGAAACTCTGGCGTTAGCCGCGGCGCCGGTCATCAGGATCGCGGCAACCGCCATCGTCAACAGCATTCCGGATTTCGGTTGACGGTCCCGCTTTTTCGAGAACACGTCGCGAAACCCACCTAGCCAGATAAACCGACCTGTAAAGTAATTCATGATTCCCCCCTCCTTGTTTTTGCGTAACAGTTTATTTTCTCGGCCCTCTTGCAGCCGTTGCACTGGAGGTCAGTGCATTGTTTGTGCCGAGCCCAACAGGAGACAGCGTAGCCGAAAGAACGCGGGCTCAACCTGAATTGTAACTTTGGAAGGGTGGTGTCCATGCCGGACCCGCCAGAGAACAGTGTAGCCGAGCTAAGCCGAACTCAAGCGAAATTGGAACATTGGAATGGCGCTGCGAAAGCTTGACAGGATGCCAACCAGACTTGACAGGTCGACAACTCGAACCGGCCGGCGCCGAATCCGCTGACTGCCCGTATGGCTTCAGGAACGCTCGATTCTGAGCCAGGCGCGCCGCGGGATGCGAAACTCGGGCAATCCCAGTTCGCGCCACAGGTCGAGCGCGCGCATCATCATCTCGCGCGGCGGCAATGAGAACGAACCGGCATCGATCTTCTGAGTCGCGTCGATCACCATCTTGCTTCCCGGAGCCAGGCTGCCGTCGGTGGTGCGGATCGACGGGTCCATGTGCAGCGGAAAATAGACATCGTCGATAATCACCGTGTCGCGCACCGGGTTGAAACACGAGTTCATCGCCCATTCGACGTGGGCCGGGTCGCGGATATCGACGTCGGCGTCGACCACCGTGATGCGCTTGAGCGGCGTGAGATCGGCGAGCATCCGCCCGACGCGCTTGCCATGGCCGGGATGGCGCGGTGTCATCGCCACCACGCCATGCGCCAGCAGGCCGCCGAAAGTCAGATCGATATAGACGTCGCGCACCGTGCTCTCGCCGAGATCGTAACGGAGCAGCTTGAGGATCACGCCCGCGTTGGTGAGGCTCTGGATGACCGTGCTCTCGCTCGGCGGCATCTGGCTGGTCAAGCCGTAATAGATCGGATCGCGGCGATGGGTGATCGCCTTGATGCGCGCCTTGGGGCGCTCGCCTACCGGCCCCATGAAGCCGGCGAACTCGCCGAACGGGCCTTCGTTGGCGGTCTCGCCGGGCAGCACTTCGCCCTCGATAATTATTTCCGCGGCGGCCGGGACCATCAGATCGACGCTGGTCGCCTTCACCATATCGATCGGCCCGCCCTTGAGTCCGCCCGCGAAGCCCACCTCTTCGGTTCCATAGGTGAGGTTCGCGACGGTAGCGAGATGGACCGCGGGCTCGGCCGCGATTACCCAGGCGATCGGTGCGGGCTTGCCCTCGTCGAGGAACGAATGGACGCATCGATAGCCGTGGCGGCCGGGTGAGAGGTTCACCACCACGCTGCGGTCGTCGAGCACCTGGGTGCGATAGACGCCCAGGTTCTGGAAACCGCCGTGCGCGTCGCGGGTCACGACGATCGTGGTGATATACGGAGCGGCGTCCTTGCCCGGCGTCCAGACCGGAATCGGGAGGTCGCCGAGCCGCACGCCCTCGCCCTCGTGGACGACTTCCTGGCATGGCGCGGCGGTGACGGTCCGCGGCGCAATCGGATTGAGCAGCGCCTGCACCAGCTTGTCGTTGATGCGATCGGGCTCGACTTCCAGCGCGGCGGCATAGGTATGCGTCGAGGCGCCGAGCGCGCCGGTGACCAGCGGGATCTCGGAGCCCTTCACCTTATCGAAGTAAAGGCCGAAGCGTTCGTCGTTGGGCAGCGCCTGGTACATCCACTTGGCGAGGCAGGCCGGCTCCCAGGAACGATCGACCGGCCTCGAGATATGGCGCAGCTTGCCGCGGCGCTCCAACTCGACCAGGAAATCCTTCATGCGCTGATACGGCATATCGTGCTCCCCTTGGAGATGCGCGCCCGCTCGGGCGAAACGATCCAGCGGCAATCTAGCCTATGGGGTCGCATTTCAGAAAGGCCGCACTTGCGGGAACAGTTTCGGTTTGCAACCCGCTTTGATACCTTCGGCCAATCCGGCACCCGATTTTCACCCTGAAATCTCAAGGACGAACACCATGAAGCTACTCTCGTTCGAAGCCAACGGAACCGTGCATGTCGGGGCGGCGGTCCCCGAGGGGATCATCGACCTTACCCGCAGCCTCCAGACCACCCATCCGAAGATCAGCGGGGCCGACTCGATGCTTTCGATTATCGAGTCCGCGCTC
>JBGPMT010000175.1:0-6939 GCA_041487135.1 Binataceae bacterium (SeqCode)
AGGCGGAGTTATTCACGTCCGAGGCATAAAACTCGGTCATCGTATAGGACGTGCTATTGGTGATTTCTACCGTTTTGCTCCCGGTGGCCATCGCTTTCGTGCCGGTCACGCACAAAAGAGCCAGCAGAGCGGGAAGATAGCGCAGCGACTTCATTCTTGGTTTCCCCCTGATTTCAGGCTTGTCTTGGTTGACGATGCCTGGTTGTTTTTCGACCATCATGCCTTCGCATTGGCCGCTTTCTGCGTCGCGACAAGGCGACGCCCCAGAGCGGGAGCATGTTTCGTGCCTGAAACAGAAGACAAACATAATTCAGCAACAATCGATTAAGCTCGGCGTAGTGCTATGGCTCGGAACTCGATTGTTGCATTCGAGCCGCGAGCCAATAACGCAAACGCAACCGCTTCGCCGGCCTCGGAGGGTAACAGCCCTGGCCGCAATACTACGCGATTACACCATCGGTCCCCCGAAAACCTTTGATTTGATTGGTGGAGCTGACGCGGATCGAACGCGCGACCTCCTGAATGCCATTCAGGCGCTCTCCCAAACTGAGCTACAGCCCCACCCTCGGGAAGGACCTTTTAGCTAAGCCGAACCCGAAACGACAGTCAACCGGCGAGCGCCAATCCGCTTGATCTGCAAGCGCACAGCCGGCCCGCGGTTGACAATGCCGCGGGATTCGCTATGCGGTTGAGCTGCGGCTCAAGCGCTTTAATCGAGGAGGCATTAGCGATGGCGTGGGTGAAAATGGTCGGCCGGGACGAGGCCTCGGGCCCGCTCAAGGCCGAGTACGATCGGATCGCCGCGCAGTTCGCCGACCGCGGCGGCGCGATTCCCGAAGTCACGGCCATCCTGAGCATGCGGCCCGAGCTGATGATCGCGCGCAATACGCTCTCCAACTCCTGCACCTTTGGCGGCTCCGGCCTCGGACGGTTTCGCGAAGAGCTGATCGCGACCAGCATC
Source organism: Binataceae bacterium (SeqCode) (assembly GCA_041487135.1). Classification (GTDB taxonomy): domain Bacteria; phylum Desulfobacterota; class Binatia; order Binatales; family Binataceae; genus JAJPIG01. The sequence goes on from JBGPMT010000175.1 coordinate 962, forward strand.
TCGGCGCTGCTGAGCTGCCGATTCTGAGGGATCGAACACGCAGAGTTTCTGCGTAGACATGGCGGCGCCGACCAGCAGACCGTAGTCGCCATCTCGACCGACTGGCGGAAGGCGAAGCTTTCGCCGGCCGACTACGCGATGCTCGAATTCGGCGAGAAGCTCACCCTGATGCCGAGTGCGATGGCCGAGAGCGACGTCGAGACGCTCCGGCAGGCCGGCTTCTCCGAGCGCGAGATCGTCGCGGTCACGGCGGCCGTGGCCTATCGCAACTTCATCACGCGCATCGCCGACGGACTCGGCGTCGAACTCGGAGAGTACGGCGGCGGCTACTACGATTCAGCGGTGCTGCGCGCCTTCGGTGTGACGACAAGCGCGGTCGGCGGCACGCTCTACGCCGATCGCCAGGACCTGTCGGACCAACCCGGGAATTCCGCGAATCGATCGAGCGCTGGTCCGGCGGACGCGCGCATCCGTGACGGACGCGCATGCTGGATCGGAACGGCAAGCGGCGAATCGATGGCGAGTCCTCCGCCGACCGCAATTCCCACATCGCGGCCCGAAGCGCTCCGAAATCTCGCCATCGCGCTCAGTCTCCAGCCGGACACGCTGAAGGCGACTTTTGAATTCGCGAGCCTGGTCGATATGGGCGGCTCGGGCCTCGGCGATCGGAGCGAGGCGATAATCGGCGCGGTCGTCGCAGCGGCGCTGGGCCTCTCGTACCTCGGCGCGTATCATGCCCAGCGCCTGCTTGACGCCGGGGCGGCGCCGGCCGACTTGCGCGCGCTGGTCGATAATCCGGCCGGCGAGACGCTCGGCGGGCGCGAGCGCGAAGCCGCCCGTTACTGCGAGAAGCTCACGCGCGCTCCGGGTACGATGGCGCGGGGAGACGTCGAGGCGCTGCGCGCGGCCGGCTTCGACGATCGCGGGATCGTGACGATCGTCGCGGCGGCGTCGTTCGCGAACTATTGCGGCCGCATCGCGGCCGCCTTGGGCGTCCGGCCAGAAGCGCATCTTTCGCAGGCAGCGCAGCGCGCAATCTGACGGCTTTCAGCAGGCGCGGGACTCAGCCCTGCGCCCGTTCCAGCAATTCGCGGGCGGCGCGCCGGAGCTGGTCGGAGACCTGAGCCCCGCCGAGCATCCGCGCGATTTCGTCGGTGCGTTGCGCCTGCTCCAGGGCCATGACGCGGCTCACGGTCGAGCCGCCGCGTTCCAGTTTCTCCACCACGAAATGCCGATCGGCGAAGGCCGCGATCTGCGGCAGATGGGTGACACATAACACCTGGTGAAACCGCGCGAGCTGCTTGAGCTTGCGTCCGACGACCTGGGCGATCTCACCGCCGATCCCCGCGTCAACTTCGTCGAAGATCATGGTCGGCAGCCCGCGCCGCTGCGCCTCCAACCGCTTGAGTGCAAGCATCACGCGCGACAGCTCGCCGCCCGATGCGATCTTCGCCAGCGGCATCGGCGTCTGACCGAGATTCGGCGCGAGCAGGAACTCGACCGCGTCTGCGCCGGTCGGCCCGAGCGTGACGCCCTGGTGACTCAATCCGGTCTCGCTCTCATCGATGGTTGCAAGGCGGGTCTCGAACGCCGCGTTGCGCATGCCGAGCGTCCGGAGCTCCGCTTCCATCAGCCGCTTTAGCCCGGCTCCGTCGCGCAGCCGGCGCCGATGCAGTTCATCGGACTTCGCGCGGGCCTCGCCGAGCGCCTCCGCGAGCTGGCGCGCCGCCGCGGCCCGATCGCTCTCGAGGTTCTCGAGCGCAGCCAGCTCGGCGTGCGAACTGGCGAGCGTTTCGAGCGCGCTGTCGAGCGTGCCGCCGTACTTGCGCTTGAGCCGCGTCAGCTCCTGGAGCCGAGCCTCGAGCTCTTCGAGCCGGCCCGGATCGGCTGCGTCCCGGCTGAGGTAGTCCTCCAGCGTGCGCGCCGCTTCTTCGAGATTGACGCGCGCCGCCGTCACCATCTCGAGCGCCTCGGCGATTTTCGGATCGATCGCCGCGGCCTCGGTCAAACGCGCCCCGGCCCGCGCGATCGACGCAACCGCCGCGCCTTCATCGCCATTCAGCAACTGCTGCGCCGCGGCGGCCGCGGCCATCAGCCTGGCGGCATTGGCGAGCACCGTGCGCTCGCGATTCAGTTGCTCATCTTCGCCGGGTTTGAGATTGGCGCGCTCCAGTTCGGAGGCGCGGAAGCGGGCGAGCTCGAGCGCCGCGGCGCGCTCGCTCTCGCGGCGTGACAGCTCCTCGAGCCCGGCCTTCAATTGTTTCGCGCGATCATACGCAACGCGATAATCCGCCAGCGCCGCTTCCAGTCCGGCATGACGGTCGAGGATCAGGCGATGATTCTCATTGCGCAACAGCGTCTGCTGCTCGTGCTGTCCATAAACCTGGACCAGGCTCGCCCCCAGATGTGCGAGCGTCTGTACGGTCGCCATCTGGTCGTTGATTAGCACCCGCGCGCGGCCGCTCTCGGCGATGGTGCGGCGAATCAGCAGCTCGTGGTTACCGTCCTGGCCGGGCAGCTCGCTCAGCGCCTCGATGGCCGGCGAGTCGCCTTCCAGCTCGAAGCGCCCCTCGACCACCGCCTCCTTCGCTTGCGCGCGAATCATGTCCGGCGAGGCGCGGATTCCGAGCAGCAGGCCGAGCGCGCTCATGATGATGGTCTTGCCGGCGCCAGTCTCGCCCGAGAGCACGTTGAGGCCCGGACCGAACTCGAGCGCCGCTTCCTTGATAACCGCGAAGTTGCGGATGCGCAGTTCGATCAGCATCCCATCCGCCTCCGCCCCGCGCCGTGCGCCTCATCCCCAGCGCAGCTTGTTGCGCCAGATCTCGAAATAAGGATGGACCGAGCGCACCAGCGCCACCGCGTGACCGCCGCGGCGGATCCGGATGATGTCGCGGGGGCCGACCTCGGCGGTCTCCTGGCCGTCGACCGTGACCCGCGCGTCGTGGTCGATCGCGCCAAGCCGGATTTCCAGCTCAAACTCGTCGGGCAGCACCACCGGACGATTGGTCAGCGTATGCGGACAGATCGGTGCGAGCAGCGTGACGGCGAGGGTCGGATAGAGAATCGGGCCGCCGGCGCTGAGCGCGTAGGCGGTCGATCCGGTCGGCGTCGAGATGATCAGCCCGTCGGCCCGGTAGACGCAGAAGGCCTCGCCGCGCGCGGTGACGTGCATATCGAGCATCTTGCCGAGCTGATGGCGGTTGAGCACCACGTCGTTGAGCGCGCAGAAGCTGCGCCGGTCGTGCCGCGCCGAGCCCTGCTCCGGCTCGACGATCGCCTCGATCGTGACGCGGCGGTCGACGTCGTAGTCGCCGGCGACTATGCGCCCGAGCGTCGGCAGCGCCTCGTCGACGGTAATCTCGGTGAGAAAGCCGAGGCCGCCGAGATTGACGCCCAGGATCGGCGTTTCGCGCTGGCCGATCAGCCGCGCCACTCCGAGCAGCGTGCCGTCGCCGCCCAGCACCACGATCAGGTCGGCGCGCTCGGCGAGCGTCCGGATATCGTGCGGCTCGGCCTCAAGCTGGCCCTCGAACTGGCTTTCGACCAGCGCCTGCAGCCCCTGGGATCGAATCCAATGGCAAAGCTCGCGGGCCAGCTTGAGCGCCCGCTCGTCGCCGCGTTTGACGACCAGTCCGACCGAATTTATGGGATGCTTGGCCACGTTCCGCAATTATCACGGCCCCGCCGCGCCATCAACGCGCCGGTCGCGCATTCGCCCTTGCTATCATATAGGATCGCACACCCGAGGGGACGCACTATCGTCCGGAGACTCATCGATGGCTTCTGAAAGCATCGTCAGAAAACCGCTCCTGGGCGCGCACGTGTCGATCGCGGGCGGCGTCGCCGAATCGCTCGCGCGCGGAGCAAGGATCGGATGCGACAGCATCCAGATTTTCACCAAGTCGACCCGTCAATGGGCCTCCAAGCCGTACAGCGCGGAGGAGGTCGACGCCTTCAGGCGCAATCAGAAGGAGTATGGAATCGCGATCGTAATCGCGCATGATTCCTACCTGCTGAACCTGGGCGCGCCCGACGGGATGCTGCGCAAGAAATCGATCATCAACTTTATCGACGAGCTGGAGCGCTGCGAGATGCTCGGGGTGCCCTACCTGGTCGCGCATCCGGGATCGCACGTGGGCTCGGGCGAGGAGGCGGGGATCAAGGCCATTGCGGCGTCGATCGACGAGGCACACGCCGCGTGCCGCGGTTTTCGCACGCGCATCGCGCTCGAAATCACCGCCGGCCAGGGATCGAATCTCGGCTGCTCGTTCCAGCAGATGGGCCAAATCTTCGACGCGGTGAAGGAAAACGAGCGGCTCGGCCTGTGCTTCGACACCGAGCATGCGTTCGCCGCCGGCTATGACCTCCGCACCGCCGAGGGCTACGAGCGGACGCTCGCCGAACTCGACGAACATGTCGGGATCGATCGGGTCGTCGCGTTCCATCTGAATGACTCGCTGAAGCCGTTCAATTCACGCGTCGATCGCCATCAGCATATCGGCCAAGGCTACATCGGCGTCGAGCCGTTTGCGCGGCTGATCAACGATCCGCGCTTTGCCGGAATCCCGATGTGCCTGGAGACCGAGCCGGGCGAGGAGATGAAGGAGATCGCCGCCGACCTCGCGACCCTGCGCAATCTGCTGAAAGCCGCCTGAACGATGGCCAAGAGGATCCTTACCGGCGACCGGCCGACCGGCCCGCTCCATCTCGGACATTACGTCGGCTCGCTGCAAAACCGCGTCCGGCTGCAGCACGAGTACGACACCTGCGTCCTGATCGCCGACGTTCAGGCGCTGACCGACAACTTCGAGCATCCGGAGCGCCTCGAAGCGAACATCATGCAGGTTGCGCTCGATTACCTGGCGGTCGGGATCGATCCGGCGAAGACCAAGATCGTCGTGCAATCGATGGTCCCGGAGCTGACTGAGCTGACCATCTACCTCATGAACCTGGTGACGGTCGCGACGCTCGAGCGCAACCCCACGGTCAGGGAGGAGATCCGGCAGCGCAATTTCACCCGCGGCGTGCCGGTCGGTTTTTGGTCGTACCCGATCTCGCAGGCTGCCGATATCACGATCTTCAAGGCCGACCTGGTGCCGGTCGGCGAAGATCAGCTGCCGATGATCGAGCAGGCGCGCGAAATCGTGCGGCGCTTCAATTCGTTGTACGCGCCGGTGCTGGTCGAGCCCGAACCGCGCCTCGGCGCGATCGCGCGCCTGCCGGGCACCGACGGCGGCGCCAAGATGTCGAAGTCGCTCAACAACTGCATCTACCTGGGCGATTCATCTGAGCAGGTGCGCAAGCGCGTGATGTCGATGTACACCGATCCGAACCGCATCCGGCCCACCGACCCGGGCCGCGTCGAGGGCAATCCGGTCTTCACCTATCATGACGTGTTCAATCCCAATAAGGCCGAGGTCGAGGAGCTGAAGGAGCGCTATCGAAAGGGCACGGTCGGCGACGTCGAGGTCAAGGAAAAACTCTTCCACGCGCTGGAGCAGACACTCGAGCCGATTCGCGAGGCAAGAAATCGCCACGCCGCCAAGCCCGAGCTGGTGCGCGAGATTTTACTCGACGGGACCCGCAGAGGCCGCGAAGTGGCGCAGGAGACGATGCGCCAGGTGCGCGACGCGATGCGGCTCGCCTACCGCTTCGGCCCCGAGACTGTCACGGCCGCGGCTGTCGAGTCATCGAGCCGGGCACATGACTGGAAGAGTGCGAACGGCGACGACAGCATCATGGTCTGCTCGCGCTGCGGACTTACACGATCGATCCGCGACGGCAGAGTTCGCGTGTTCCGGATCAAGAAGGGCGCGTTCCATCAGATCGATTCGTTCGCGATCGAGGGCGCGGTCGACGATCGAATCGCGAAATCCAATCCCTGCCAGCCGCCCAAGAAGCCGGTCAATTTCGAGGAAATCAGAGAGCTCGCGCTGAACCGCTCAGCCGATCTGCTGTAGCCCGCCGATCAATAC
>JBGPMT010000176.1:0-6928 GCA_041487135.1 Binataceae bacterium (SeqCode)
AATGCCAAGGGCCGCCCGACCTCTCGTTCGACGCGATCGTCCACACTTTCGCGATCAACGGACATCTGTACAAGATTCAGCTCGAGTACTCGAACAAGTATCACGCCTGTTCCGCGTCTCCTTAGAGGGGTCATCTCTCTCGCGCTTCGTGGGCGGAGCTAGTACCAAATCCTGACTCCGAACACGCAGCGCAGGTCGTGCACGATCTCGCCTTCCTGGCGCGCGAAATCCGCGCTTTGACCGAATTTCTGGTGGTAAGCGATTCCTACATAGGGCGCGAACTTGCGGCTCAGCTCGTAGCGGATTCGAAGCCCCGTGTCGATTTCCGAAAGCCCGGCGCCGATCGCGCGCGCGGGATCCTTCTTGCTGTAGAAATTGAGCTCGCATTCGGGCTGGGCGACGATCAACTGGGTCAGGCGCAGGTCGTAGAAGCCCTGCACCCGCGCCGCGAAATGACCCGCGTCGCGCGCGTATCCGGTCGCCTGAAAATTGAAGAACTCGGGCGCCAGCCCCTCGATCCCGAACGCGCCCCAGAAACGCTGCGGCCCCGAATCGAGGTCGTAGCGCAGGCCGCCCTGGGCGTCGAAGTAAGTCGTGATCGGACGATCGTAGAGCACCTCGTGATCGCCGTCCTCGACCTTGCCATGTTCGGTGTAGAAGCCCTCCGATTTTATCCAGAGCCGATCGAAATCGCTGCCGAGCCAGCCCTCTCCGTCCCAGCGTAGTTCGGTGTCAGGGCCGTTGGTGCGCCCCTCGAGCTGATCGAACAACAGATGGGCATAGAGCTGGTTGTCCATCACCGGCATCCCGAGGTCCGGATGGCCGGCGCTCGTGGATGACTGCGCGCGCGCGGCGTCCGCTGACGCCAGCATCGTGCACAGCGTCATCGCCGCAAGCATCGGCGAGATGGCCCGCCGCCCTCGTCTCATTCCACGATCACCGCCCGGAACATCCCCATCTCCATGTGGTAGAGCAGATGGCAATGATACGCCCATCGGCCGGGCGTATCCGCGCTGACCAGGTAGCTCAGACGCTCGCCGGGTTTGACGTTGACGGTGTGCTTGTAGGGACGGAACTCGCCGTGGCCGTTCTCCAGTTCGCTCCACAAGCCATGCAGATGGATCGGATGCTCCATCATGGTGTCGTTGATCAGCACCAACCGCACGCGTTCGCCGAGCCGCAGCCGTATCGGCTCCGCCTCTGAGAATTTCTCGCCGTTGAATCCCCAGATGAACCGCTCCATGTTGCCGGTCAGATGCAGCTCGATTTCGCGGCTCGGTGGGCGCGGATCGGTGCCGCGCACCCGCGCGCGCAGGTTGGCGTAGGTCAGCACGCGGCGGCCGTTGCCGTCGAGCCCGGCGCCGGCCTCGCTCAGCCGGTTCGCCGGATGCGCTGCGAGGCTCGCGACCTCCGGCCCCAGGCGCAGCCGCACCGGGTTGGCAGGCTTGAGCGCCTGATGCTCCATGCTCTCGCCGGACATGCCCGCCATCCCCGCCTGATCTCCCATTTCCATTCCCGGGGAATGCACCGAATCGTTGGCACTCGCTTTCATGCCGGGCATGTTGCCGCCCGACATGTTGCCCATTCCCATGTCGGCCATCGTGCGCCTGGGCCGCGGATCCATCGGCGGAATCGCGGCGGTCATCCCGGCCCGCGGCGCAAGCGTCGCGCGGGCATAGCCGGTGCGATCCTCGGATTGCGCGAAGATCGTGTAGGCCGAGAAATCCTTGGGCTGAACGATGACATCGAAAGTCTCGGCGACCGTGATGCGAAATTCGTCGACCGTCACCGGCTCGACGTCGTTGCCGTCGGTCTGCACCACGGTCATCGGCAAATTCGGGATACGCACATCGAACAGCGTCATCGCGGAACCGTTGATGAAACGCAGACGGACGCGCTCGCCCGGGCGAAACAGCGCGGTCCAGTTGGCGTCCGGCGACTGTCCGTTGACGAGATAAGTGTAGGTCGCGCCGGAGACGTCCGAGATGTCGGTCGGGCTCATGTTCATCCAGCCCCACCTGAGCCGATTCGCGACCGTCGCACCGAGCCCCCGGCCGCGGGCCTCGTCGACGAAACCGCCAAGCGTCTGCTGATGATAGTTGTAGTAGCCGCTCTGCTGCTTGAGATTGCTGGCGATGGTGTCGGGGTCCTCGTCAGGCCAGTCCGACAGCAGGATCACGTAGTCGCGATCACACTCGATCGGGTCTTTGCCGCGCGGCTCGATGATCAGCGGACCGTAATGCCCTATCTGTTCCTGGAAGTGCGAATGGCTGTGATACCAATAGGTGCCGCTCTGCCGGACCGCAATTCGATATGTAAAGCTCGTGCCCGGCGCGATGCCGGCAAAGCTGAGCCCCGGCACGCCGTCCATGTCGGCGGGCAATCGAATCCCGTGCCAGTGGATCGAAGTGGTCTCGCGCAGGTGGTTGGTGACGGCGATCGTAACCGTGTCGCCTTCGCGCCATCTAAGGAGCGGCCCCGGAACCGACCCGTTCACGGCGACAGCCGTCGCCGGTTTGCCGTTGATATTGACCGCGAGCGGACCGACGGCGAGCTCGAAATGGTTGCCGGTCAGGACGGCAGGTTCGATGGGGCCGGCGCTCAACGCCGCGGCGGGCCATCGCCACAGGTCGAAGCCGGCGATCGCGCCGGCCGCGGCGATTCCCTTGATAAGCTTGCGGCGGGTGATCGCCCGTACTGGCCGATTCATCGTGCGCGCCGCGACAGCCCTGAATCAGCCGCGCCGTCAGGTTGGCGGTTAACTCCGCCCGGTTCCGGTGGTTGGCGGAAAGACCCGCAGCGGCTTGTCGGGCTGATGGCTATGACGCTGCGGCGCGGGCGGGTTCGCCTTGAGTTCGGCGAGCTCGCGATCGATCTCCTCGGAGATCATCGTGCCCTTGTCGTCGAGCAATCCTTCGAGCGCCCGCAGCCAGTTCTGATAATAATCCTCGCTCGCGTCGGGACGCGCGATCTCGGCGATCAGCCGCTGGCGGAACTCTTCCCAGGTGAAGAGACCGTGACGGCTGAGCGAGACCGCGATCGAGAAGACCCGCGCCTCCCACGGCGTCCGGAAGACCGGCTCGTCCTCCTCCGGGCGGAGGGGAATCTTGCGCTCTGGATGGTCAGGGCTCATCGGCGAGCTTCAGGCGCGATGCTCGGCGCGACCGTTGCCCGCGCGCCGGCGGCGCGCTGCCCGTTTGGGCGGGCTCAGCTTTGCGACGCCGATCATCGAGTCGCGCGTGACGATTTCGGCCAACTCCGCTTCGCTCATGCCCTCGGTGCCCGCCGGCCGCTCCGGCAACACGAGATAACGCACCTCGGCGCTGCTGTCCCAGACCCGGATTTCGACATCGTCGTCGAGCTCGGTGCCAAACTCGCTTATCACGCCGCGCGGATCGCTGACCGAGCGCGCCCGGTACGCGGTGCTCTTGTACCAGACCGGCGGCAAGCCGAGCACAGACCATGGATAACAGGAGCAGAGCGTGCACACGACCATGTTGTGCACCTTGGGCGCGTTCTCGATCACGATCAGGTTGATCCCCTCGGGTCCCGGCGGGAAACCAAGCTCGTTCACCGCCGCGGTGGCGTCTTCCAGCAAGCGCTTCTTGAACCCGGGATCGGTCCAGGCGCGGGCCACGACCTTGGCGCCGTTGCGCGGTCCCACCCGGTTCTCATAGGTGTCGACCAGCATGTCGAGCGCCTGCGAGTCGAGCAGGCCCTTGGAGGTGAGCAGCGATTCGAGCGCCTTGACGCGCAGCGCGACGTCGGACTCGGACTCGTCGTGCCGATGATGCTCGTGATCGTGACGATTGGTTGCCATGACTTATCTCCTGCCGCGTCCGTTACTGCCGCGTCCGTTCGCGCGGCCCGCGTTGAGCGGTTCCAGGTAAGCTTCCCACAGATCGAGCGAGACCGACTCGCGCGGCGACGCTTTTTCTCCCCACAGCTCGCGCGCCGTGAAGCGCACCGAGTAGACATGCTGCGGCAGCACGCCGCCGCCATGCGCGTTCAGGTCGGGCAGCGGAAAGACGCCCTCATCGAACTGAATCGTGCCGCGCTTGCCGCGCGCATAACGCGGCAGCCGGGTATGACCCGCGGGATTCACGTTGCGCGCGACAACTTTGTCGCCCGGCTTGAAACGCGCCTTCGCGACGCCCGGCGGACGGTGGAAGGCGGAGGCCTGAGACGGCTTCGCGCCCATCGAGTAAGTCGGGTTGAGCTTGACGGGCTTGATACCTTTGAGCTCGGAGGGCTTGAGGATGCCCTTTTCGAGCAGCAGCCCGGTCGCGCCGATCGCCCACTTCTCGTAGTATTTCGCGCCGAGATAGATCGGCGGCGGAATCCGTTCGATCGCGTGGCGATATTCGTCGAGGTTGAAGAGCCGCGCGTTCATCAGCAGCCGCGCGATGCCGTACATCCGGCGCTCCCAGTCGGCGTGGAAGACGGGCTCGTTGTCCTCGCGCGGGATCGGCCCGAAACCGTGCATCCCGCCCAAATCGTGCACACCATTCACCGTTTCACCCCGCGCATTCGATTTCGATCTGTCACGGCGAGCCTAGCCGCCATCCCGATCGGCGTCAAACGCCTCACGCCAATGCTCTTAAGCGCGCAAGCACCTTTCTGATCCGCCGCGAGTTTCGAGGGTTAGCTTCCCGTCGGTCAGAGGAGTGCGATGAACTCCTCCACGGTGAGATCGGCCTGGCGCAGGATGCTCTTGAGGGTCCCGCGTTTGAGGTCTTTGCGATGGAAGGGAACGGTCACGATGCCGGGGCGGGAAGGATGGCGAAAAAAGCGATGAGAACCCGTGCTGTGGTCGAGAAAAAAGCCCGCCCTTTGAAGCGCCCGAATGACATCGGTGGGCGTACAGACGGGCAGGCGGGGCATGTGGCCTAGATTGTCACCGCGACGCGCTCGACACTGGCAGGACTGGGTTCAATCGGAATCTCCTCGCCGTGCGCGATGAGACTCTCGAGGTATCCACGGATGGCGTCTTTGACCATCTCGCGCGCTTCCTCGATGGTATCGCCCTCGGTCACAAGCCCTGGAAGCGCCGGCACGGTTACCGTAAATCCGCCCTCCGGAGCCGGCTCGAAAACAGCCGTATATTGGAATTGCGGCACGCGGTCACCTCCTCGCGCTTTACGGACAGGAACCCCCGTAACTCTTTGATTGTAAGGCATCACAGCAAGGCGTCAAGGCGACTTGCACATCCGAGGGGGTTGGTGCGGCGCCTCCTGATTTTCCCGGCATACCGGGAGGATCGCCCATGAAATATCGAGCTATTTTGCAAATGCCGGACGTCCGGCATTCTAAGGGCGACTCGGTGTCAGACGGTGCGGCGAGCCTAGCCGCCATCCGGATCGTCGTCAAACGCCTCGCGCCAATGTCAGCTCAGTTTGGGCGATCCGCGAGATGTTAATCGAGAAGGGCAGCGACAGGCTGGCATTCGATGGTGGCGGCGGTAGGACTTGAACCTACAACCCCGCGGATATGAGCCGCGTGCTCTAACCATTGAGCTACGCCGCCACGGCGAACGAGCTAGAGTAGCTTGCTCGCGATACCGGCGGAAGAGTCCGGCGGCGCCGGTCCGCCGCTTCGCCGCGGTCACGACCCCGCGCCGCGCTCGGCCCACTCCCTGGCCTTGGCGATCGCGATGCGGATCGCCTTGCCCTCGTCGTAGCCCTCTTCGAGCAGCGCGTTGGCGATCTCGATCGCCTTCGAGCGGACTTCCGGCGGCAGGTTTCGCATCGATCGCGGGTAGTAGGTCTCATCCCACGGCATGGTTTCATCGCTCCACGCCAGGTTCGCGACCTTCGGCGTCAATCCGCGAGCTCAGCTCACCTTGATCGCTTTGGACTTCGCCTGGCGGCTGCCGCGCGCGACCTGGTACAGCACGCCCTCGGTGAGCTCGATGCAGGTGAGCTTGCCGCCGTAGACCAGGCCGGTGTCGATTCCGAGCTTGTAGGGCAGGTCCACCAGCACTTCGCGCATCGGGGTGTGACCGAAGATCACGGTGGCATCCACACGGTGCGGACTGAAGATAAATTCCTGGCGGATCCAGAGCATGTCCTCGACCGCTTGTTCCTCGAGCTGGCGCGTCGGCATGATGCCGGCGTGCACGAACAGAAACGGCGGGCGCAGATAACTGGTCGCGAGCCGGTTGAGAAAACTCATGTGCTGCTCGGGGATACGTTCGCCCGCCGAGGGCAGATCGTGCTCGTTGACTCCGTAGCTCTCAAGCGTCGCCGCCCCGCCGTTGAACAGGAATGACTCGCCGTAGTGTCCCGGCAGCCCCAGGAACGAGAGCATCATGTCCTCGTGATTGCCCTTGAGAAACACGATCTCGGCCGGTCCGCGCTCCAGGTCGAGCAGCAAATCGACGACCGCGCGCGCCGAGGGCCCGCGATCGACGTAATCGCCGACGAAGACCAGCGTGTCTCCCGCCCCCGCGTCGAGCGCTTTTACCATCGCACCGAGTTCATCGGGGCAGCTATGGATGTCGCCGATGGTGAACAGCCGGCCCTCGGCTTTCCTATGCCTGGAGTTGGAATTGTGCGACGCCATAGACCCGTCCCTTCACTGACGCGCGCGAGGCCGCCCGGACAGGAGCAGCTCCAGCGCCTGACGATCCTCGATTATCCGGCGCGCCGCGCTGTACGGATTCAGTTCGCCGGTGCGCACCGCGTTCAGCAGCTCGGGTGCCGCGCCGTTGGAGAGCCCCCGTACCGCGCGCTCCTCGATCTCGGCCGTCAGCACCTCGATGAACTCGTGCGCCCGCTGCTCGCCGAGCCGGCGCGGGTCCTGATGGGCGCGCAGGTAGTCGCGATGCTTCGCGACCTCGGCCAGCAGCTCGTCGATTCCGCGATCGGCGTTCGCCTGCACCAGCATCACCGGCGCGCGCCATCCCGGGCCGGCGCGCAGATGAACG
>JBGPMT010000177.1:0-6920 GCA_041487135.1 Binataceae bacterium (SeqCode)
CGGCGGTAAAGCTCGGCCATCTCCTCGATCGTCATCCCTTGCAGGGTGTTGCGGAAATAGCGCTCCTTCTGCTCGGCGCGCGGATCGCTCCTGGGGCCGCCGGGATGCGGTACGTGGGTATGAATATCGATCCCGCGAATCGCGCGTCCCTTGTAGGTCAGGCTCATCGATCGCACCTGGCGTCCGGCCCCGCCGGCCTAGAAGAAGGACGGGACGAGGAAGCCGAAGTAGCCGTTATGATTGCTGTCGCTGGCAAAAATCTCGCCGTGACCCGGATCGAGCACGATCCCGCCCGGATGGATCAGGTCGGTGCCGGCGCCACGGATAATCGCGCGCGGGGCGACGTCGCCATGGTCGGTGATATTCCACACCCCGACAAAACCGAGCGGGCCAACCCAGGGCAGCGGCGGCCCCTCGCATCCGCGCTTCGGCGCATAGCCGCCCTGGTCGTAGGGCGGCAGGTACTTAATATTGATCGCGGTGGTGAAAATTTTGCCATCGTAGACCTGCGCGTGCCAAAGCCCGATTATCCCGGTGGTCGGACCGGCGATCACCCGTTTGGGAGCCACGTTGCCGTTGGCCGTGCGATCGAAGATGAACAGGCCGCCGTTGTGATGCCAGGTATGCGTACCCATGAAAGTCGCCGCCACCACCAGGTTCAGCTTCGGATCGACCGCCACTCCGATCGGCATCCACATCCCGCTCTTGCTGCCGCCGATCACGCGGATCGGCGCCACGTCGCCGCTCGCATCGAGCGGATAGGCCAGCAGCATGTCGGTCCTGAAGTCGGCCACCCAGAGCTCGTTATGCTCGTTGTCGATGGTGACCTGGAACGGCTGATGAAGCTGGGTCTTCGGTCCCTGGATTATCCGCTCCGGCACGGCCTCGCCCTTCGCGTCGCCGCGGAAAAACGCGATCGACCCGGCCAGCGGCTCGGTCGCGATTATCTGGTCGTGCACCGGGTCATAGACGATGCCATGCGCCACCCGGGTTAGCTTGGTTTTCTGTCCTTCGATTATTCTTGCCGGCTCGACGTTTCCACTTGCCATCCTGGCAAATGCCGCAATGCGCGGATCGCTTACTCAGTTTGGCACCAGCAATTCATCGCGTTTCGAGTCGTAAGCCATCGCGGTCGGATTGCCGAAGCCCGCCGCCGGCGTTCCGGCGGGAGCGTTGCGCACAATCCGCTTGGGCGCGACGTTGCCGGACGCGGTGCGATCGAAGATCTCCGCCTCGTGGCCGAAGTTCGCCACCCACAGCTCGTCGTGGATCGGATCGAACGCCACGCCCATCGGATGAACGATATGGGTCAGAGGTCCGCCCAGCACTCGAATCGGCGCCGCGTCGCCCTGGTCGGTGCGCTTAAAAATCAGTACCTCGTTGGCCGGCTCGTTCGCGATCGCGATTTCATTGTGAAGATTGTCGACTGAAATGCCGGTCGGCCAGTCGAGCTGCGTCTTGGGCCCCTGGATCACGCGCAGCGGCGCGACATCACCCTTGGCGTCGTCCTTGAAGACCTCGATCGACGGCGGGTAATAGTGTCCACCGCCGGTGTAATCGGGATCCCAATAGCCGCGCGACCAGTTGCCATAGTTGGTCACCACGATCTCGCCGTTTTTTTCGTCCCACGCCACGCCGTGCGGATCGGCGAGCTTGGTCTTCAGGCCGCGGATCGACCGCACCGGCGGCTCCGCGCCCTGCGCCTGCAAGCGGTAGAAAATGATCTCGGCGTCGTGCTGAATCGCGGTCGCCATCTGATGGTATTTTTCACTTAGCGCGATCCCGTACGAGCCGTGCGGCACGGCCAGCGCGCGCGCCTTGAAATTGCCGTTGGCGGTGTAGGGAAAGGCCGCGATGTCGTCGCCGATATCGTTCTCGGTCGTGTAAAGCTCATGCCGTACCGGATCGACGGCCACGCCCGCGGCAAACGAGAGGAAGGTCGCGGGACCGATAATCCATCCCTTGGGCGACGTGATGCCGGGAGAGTCAGGCGCTGAGCCGGCCTTGAGATCGTAAATCAGCGCGCTCTTAAGGTTGGTATCGCTGAGCACCGCGACCCCGTTTTGCGGATCGATCGCGATACCGTTGAACTCCGGATACGGATCCTGCACCGCCACGCACGGTGCGATCTCGCCGCCCGGAATCTTTGCAAACACCTTGAGAAATTCATCCGACATCTCGAGGCTGTTGACCTTTGCGTTGGCCGGCGATGCGAGATCGCGCGAAGTGGAGTTCTCCTCCTCTTCCTCGCTCGGCTTGGCGGCCAACTCTGCGGCGTAAGCTCGCGGGACCGCGACGAAATTCGCAAGCGGGGCGCTCCCGAAAGCGAGGCCCCGGGCGATCCTGCCGATGGGGGCCTGATGCGGCCGGAAGCGGCCCAGCGTGACGACCGTCCCCGCCGCCAGTATCGCGATCACGCCCGCAAGTCCAAGTCTCGATCCACCCATAGCGCTGTCTCTCCCTCCGTCACAGGCCCCGTCCCTGCGGGTCTGCGGCTCCCAAATGCCCCTACGGATTCTAACTTTTACAACAAATCGAAGACCCACTGAAACACCGCGCGCCAGGGTCGATTTGCGAGGCGGTTGTTCGCGGGTCTTGACGGGCGCACACAAGTTCGGTTTCAAGCCTATGTAGGGAATGCGGACCGCCGAAAAACGAGGGCGAATATCGTATGATGGCGGCGTTGCGAGCGGGCGGGTTATCGAGGGAGGTCCATTGATGCAATGCTGATCGAGGAGCTGATCGCTGCGGGCAGGCAACTTTACGAGCGCGGCTTGCAGACGCCGCGCAGCGGCAATGTCAGTGCGCGCGACGGCAAAGTCTTCTGGATCACCCGGACCGGAACCAACCTCGCCCGATTGACCGAAGCTCAATTCGTCCAGGTCGGCCTCGATGACCAGGCGGGAGTTCCGCCCGACGCCTCGGTCGAAACCCTGGTCCATCGCGGCGTCTATAATGCGAGCGCAGCCCGCGCGATCGTGCACGCGCATCCGCCGTACGCGATTGCCGCGGCCGAGACCGTCGGCGAAGAGGGCATCACGCCGATCCACAACGAAGCCCTGGTCGGACTCAAGTGGATACCGGTGATCGATACCTCGGTCGCGGGCGAGGATACGGGCGAGGACATCGGCGGAATCGCCGCACAGTTGAGCCGCTGGCCCGCGCTGGTGATTCGCGGCCATGGCGCCTTCACGATCGGCGGCAACATCGATGAGGCGCTATACAAGATGGTGCTGCTCGAAGAGGTCTGCAAAATCAACTGTATCCTCAAGAGCTTCAAGTAGGGCTTGCCACTCGCCCGCGCGCGTCGTTCGCATCCCGGGCGATCCGCGACCCGGCGGCATCACCCCCGCTGAGCGGCACCGGTTGTTGCTTTCAATCTCGAAAGCCGAGCCACAAAGGAGCGCATCGTGCCTGATTCCGGATCGCTGAACCTGATCGATGTTCATGCGCATTATTTGCCGCCGGGCTATCACGACCAGGTCGCCACCGGCTGCAATGGCCCCGCCGACGGCATACCGCGGATGCCGAACTGGGAGGCTGCCAGCACGCTGGCTCTGATGGACCGGGTGGGGATTGCGACCGCGATGCTCTCGGTCTCGTCGCCCGGCGTGAATTTCGGTGACCACACGAAAGCCCGGCGCCTGGCCCGATCGGTCAACGAGTTCGCGCGGCGAACCGCGGATGACCATCCGGGACGCTTCGGCCTGTTTGCGAGCCTGCCGCTGCCGGATGTTGACGGCGCGCTCGCGGAAATCGGCTACGCGTTCGACGTCCTGAAAGCCGACGGGGTCGTGATGCTGACCAACGCGGGCGGCATCTATTTGGGCGACGCCCGCTTCGATCCGATCTTCGACGAACTTAATCGGCGCCATGCCGTCATCTTCATTCATCCGACCTCCCCGCCGTGCTGGGAAAGCATCTCGCTCGGCTACCCGCGCCCGATGATCGAATTCATGTTCGACAGCACGCGCGCGGTCGTGAACCTGATTCTGGGCGGAACGATGGAGCGCTGCCCGGACCTGAGCGTGATCGTTCCGCATGCGGGCGGCACGCTGCCATTTCTCGCGCGGCGAATTGCGGCCGTCACGTCGATGTTCCTCGATTCGGCCCGGGCGGCGCCGGCCGGGGTGACGAGCTACCTGCGCCGCCTCTATTACGACCTCGCCGGCTCGACCGGCGACAACGCGCTCGCGCCGCTGCTGATGCTGGCGGAGCGCACCAGAATTCTGTACGGCAGCGACCATCCCTTCACCCCGGAGCAGGCCGTCAACGCTCATCTGAAGGAGTTGAGCGAGAGCGCGATCTTGAAACCCGGTGAGATGCGCGCTATCGGCCGCGACAATGCCCTGCCGCTCTTTCCACGGCTGCAAACGCGCTAAGCTTGTAATTCAGGAGAATGGAAATGATAGAACTGCTGCCGCTAGCCAACCAGATCGCCACACTGCTCAAACAGCGCAACCAGACCGTGGTGGTCGCTGAATCCTCGACCGGCGGCCTCATCTCTGCGGCGCTTTTGAGCGTGCCGGGCGCCTCGAGCTATTTTCTTGGCGGCGCGGTGGTCTACACCGTCGAGGCGCGCCGCGCTCTGTTGGATATCACCGACGACAAGATGGCGGGCATGCGCGCATCGACCGAGCCGTACGCGCTGCTGATGGCCCGGACGGCGCGGCAACGCTTCTCTGCCAACTGGGCCCTGGCGGAAACCGGCGCGACCGGGCCGACCGGAAATCGCTATGGCGACGCCGCCGGACATACCTGTATCGCCATATGCGGACCGACCGAGCGGGCTATCACGCTCGAGACCGGCAGCCATGACCGGGTCGGCAACATGCGCGTTTTCTCGGCGGCGGCGCTGGATCTTCTCGCCCAGAGCCTGGCCGCGGCCTAGTCAGGTTGTCCGGGGTTGGCTTGGAACCTCGGCCTCGATGAGAGCCCGGTGAGCGGCCGCCGCCGCAAAACGGGTTGCGATTCCACGCGGCCCTTATCTAGTTTATGGTTCCGCGGCGGACATAACTTGATGATCGTTGGAGGGCCGCGATTTCCGAGGGACAACATGCCCGACGGCATCAGCTCATCGATTGCAGTTCCGGAGCCGGATTTGACGCCCGCCGAGATGGTCCGCAGGGCGCGCGAGCTGGTGCCCTGGCTGCGCGAGCGTGCGGCCGGGATGGAGCAGGAGCGGCGGATCAGCGACGAAGTGAACCAGCGCATCATGGCGGCCGGCATCTACCGGGTGCTCCAGCCGCGCCGGTTCGGCGGCTACGAATTCGACCTCTCCACCTACGCCGAAGCGATCGCCGAGATCACACGCGGTGACGCCTCCACCGGCTGGGTGGTCTCCTTCAACGCGGCCCATACCTGGTGGACCGCGCAATTGCCGGAGCGCGGACAGATCGATCTGTTCGGTGCGGACGGCGATCTGCGCGTGCCGATCGCGCTCGCGCCGCAAGGCGTCGCCAAACCGGTCGAGGGCGGCTTCCTGCTCGACGGCCGATGGGACTACTGCTCGGGATGCGACGTCAGCAACTGGCTCGGCGTGGTCGCGCCGGTTGCGGGCCAGGGAAGCGGCGCGGCCTCCCCCGACGTCCTGCTCGCGTTCGTGCCCGACGGGGAGTTTCGGGTCGACGACAACTGGCACGTGCTCGGCCTGCGCGCCACCGGCTCGAAGCGCGCGGTGATGGAACGGCTCTTCGTCCCAAGCCATCGCACGCTCTCCTTTCACGCGCTGACCCATCACTACACGGCGCCGGGTCACGGCGTCCATGCAAATCCGATCTACCGCCTCCCCCTCCATCCGATCGTCTGTATCGAAGTCGCCGCGATCGCGATCGGGCTGGCGCAGGCGGCCATCGAGGCCTTCGTCGAGCATGTCGAGACGAAGCGGCTCATCTTTCCGCCGTTCACGCCCATGAAGGAGACCAGGCGGACGCAGGCCTGCCTGGGGCGCGCCTCGGCGCGGCTGGAAGCGGTGCGGGCCGGGACCCACGAGATCATCCGGCGGCAGGAGGCGCGCATCGCGCGGCTCGACGATGGCGCGCCATTCAATGACGTCGAGATCCGGCGCGACCTGCTGCTGCTCGACGAAGTGGCGCGCCTCGCCCACGAATGCGTCGCGACCGTATTCACCGGCGCCGGCACCAGCGCGGCCCGCAACGGGCATCCGCTGGAGCGGATTTTCAGAGACATGTCGATGATGCTGACGCACCGCTTCATCGACGCCGAGCGCACCAGCGAGAACTTCGGCGCGCTCAGCCTGGGATTCCCGCCCTACTCCGACCTCTAGCTGGCGCTGAGCGATTACGCCGGAGGTGGCGCGAAGGGATCGGCCGCGCGCTGCGCCTCGAATGCCTGACAGACGCGCTCCGACTCGACCGACAATCGCGCGAAAAGGGCTTGCGCCTTTTCGAGCCCATCGGCGCTTTCGATCCGCTGGAGCTGCTCGCAGAGCTCGAACATTGGCTGAGCGCCGAGCGCGGCCGCGCTGCCCTTGAGCCGATGAGCTTCGCGCGCCGCCGTCCTGGCATCTTTGATCGCGAGGGCCACGCCCATTTTCTCGATCGCAGCCGGCGTATCGCTCAGAAACAAGTCGACTAACTCCTCCAGCAGACCGTCGTCGCGCAGCGCGGCCACGACCTTCGCGTCGAACGGCGGCGCGGCGCTGCCGGGAGTCGCCGAATCGGTTATGGGATCGGCCGGCGGCCCGCCACCAGTCGAGTGCGGGTCCGGTCTTGAGTTGCCGGGCACGGGAGGCTTGGTGAGCCGGGGCGGCGCGCTGCCATTGACCACCGCCGGAGCATGGGCGGCACCGGCCGCCGCCGGCGCCGTGGTGGGGCCGGCGGCGATCATCTGCGCCAGAGTGCCCACCAGCACCTCGGGCTTCACCGGTTTGGCGATGTAAGCGTCCATGCCGGCGGCCA
>JBGPMT010000178.1:0-6910 GCA_041487135.1 Binataceae bacterium (SeqCode)
GACCGCGCGGGCGAACTCGGGGCGCTCGGAGAGAAAGCCGTAGCCGGGATGGATCGCGTCGGCGCCCGCGGCGCGCGCGGCGGCGAGGATCGCCTCGCTATTGAGATAGCTCGCGGCTGCTTCAGGCGGCCCTATCCGGCAAGTCTCGTCGGCAATCGCCAGATAAGGCGCACCCGCATCCGCATCGGAGTAGATCGCGACGGTCTTGATCCCCAGCGTGCGTGCACTGCGGATGATGCGAAGCGCTATTTCACCGCGATTGGCGACGAGGAGTTTCCGGATTCGGTTCACGTGCGAAGCTTGAGCGTAGCACAGGTCGCGGTCACAGGCGCGGGCCTTGACGGCGGGATCGATCGTGATGACTATCGAGTTGAGTTTTTGAGCCTGCGCGATAGCGGTTCATGTTCCGACGACGGTAACAGGACGATCATTGGAAAAGATTCTCGACGGCATCCGGGTGCTTGATTTCGGCCGCTACATCGCGGCGCCATTCTGCTGCCAGATTCTCGCCGACATGGGCGCCGAGGTAATTAGGGTCGAGCGTCCGGGGGGTGAGCCTGACCGCCAGCGCGGCCCGTTCGCCGCCAGCGGGCAGAGCCTCTATTTCGCGACGCTCAACCGCAACAAGCAGGCCATCACGCTGAAGCAGAACTCGGTGCGCGGCCGCGAGGTGCTGGGCGAGCTGG
This sequence comes from Binataceae bacterium (SeqCode), assembly GCA_041487135.1. Classification (GTDB taxonomy): domain Bacteria; phylum Desulfobacterota; class Binatia; order Binatales; family Binataceae; genus JAJPIG01. The sequence continues at coordinate 687 of JBGPMT010000178.1, forward strand.
TGAAGCATTGCGACGTGCTGGTCCATAACCAGCCGCGCGGGCGTCTGCGTGAGCTGGGTCTCGATTACGAGCGGCTCTCCGCGCTCAATCCGAGGCTGGTCTATCTCGCGATCTCGGGCTTCGGCACCACCGGGCCCTACGCCGGCGACCCGGCGTTCGATTCGATCGTGCAGGCGCTCTCGGGGGCCGCCACGATGACCGGCTTTGGCGAGGCGCCGACGCTGTCGCACGTTCCCTGGGTCGATTTCGGCACCGCACTGTACGGCGCGCTGGGCGTAGTGCTCGCGCTGTTCGGCCGCGAGCGCACTGGCCGCGGTCGCGAGGTCGACCTCGCCCTGCTGAACACCGGGCTTTCGTTTGTCGGCGCCTATGGGGTCTTCGCGGAGGCGGCGGTCAACGGGATCGTGCGGCGCGCCGTCGGCAACAACATGATTTATGGCGTGGGCGGCCTGTTCCGATGCGCCGACGGGGCGCTGACAGTCTGCACCTTCGGGGACGCGCTGTTCGCGCGGCTATGCCGGGTAATCGGGCGGCCGGAGTTGCTGGAAGATCCCGCGCTGAAGAGCGATGTCGCGCGCTATGAGAATCGCACCCGAATTAACGAGGCGGTCCAGGCATGGCTCGGCGGGCGTTCCGTGGCCGAGGCGCGCCAAATCCTGGCCGAGGCCGGGGTGCCGGCCGGCGAGGTCGCGAGCGTCGACCGCACGCTTAAGCATCCGCAGGTCGCGGCGAGCGGGATGCTCAAGCGGATCGTTCAGCCGGGGATCGGCGAAATTCCGGTCGCCACCAGCGCCCTGCGCTTCGATGGGGGCACGCCGGAAATCGAGCGGCCGGCGCCCGCGGTCGGCGAGCATAACGACAGCGTCTACGACCGCCTGCTCGGCCCCGGCACGGCGCGCCGGCTGCGCGACGAGGGCGTCATCTAGGGGCGGGCGAACCAACCAAAAGGACGTCAAGCGCAATGATCCGACATTTCGAGGATTTCGAACCCGGGCAGGTCTTCAAGCATTGGCCGGGGCGCACGCTTACCGAATTCGACAACACCTGGTTCACGCTCATGACGATGAACACCAACCCGTTGCATTTCGATGCGGCTTACGCCGAGAAATCGCAGCATGGCCAGCGCCTGGTCAATGGCTTATTGGTGCTCGCCACCGTGGTCGGGATGAGCGTGAAGGACGTGAGCGAGGTCTGCATCGCGAATCTCGAATACGAATCCGTCCGGCATACCGGCCCGACCTTCGCCGGCGACACGCTCTATGCCGAGACCACGGTGCTCGAGGTGACGGCATCGAAAACCAAGTCCGACCGCGGCGTGATCTACGTCGAGACGCGCGGGCTCAACCAACGCGGCGAGCAGGTGATGGTTCTGCGGCGGCGAATTCTGCATTCGCGCCGTCCGGCCGAGACCGGCGCGCGCTGAGCCGCCACGATCCGCCAGACCGGCGAGTCAGGGCGTGGCGCCGATCGTGTTGCCGGCGCGGAGCTCGAGATTTTTAGAAAAGATTTTCGCTCGGGGGCAAGAAAATATTGATCGACGTGAGCATTTCAATAAAGTTAGAAACTCCGGTTGATGCCGGACAGGGATATGTGGAGGGAGGAAGAGGAAACCCATAACGGTTTTAAGGATTTCTGCATGAGGGAGCTTTAAGAGAAAAGATGGCAGACTCACCCACCGTACGCACCGTGTACGATTTTCCCGTTGCCGGGCACCTGTGCAACGACGGAAACGTACGCTACGTCAAGTTGGTTCGCCGCCACGGCAGTTCCGAAATCGAGGGAACCTGCCCGAGCTGCCAGATGGCGTTCCAATATCGCAAGCCCAAGCCTTCCCGTGTTCGTCATCACGACGGTGAAGGCATCACCCACTTTTAGCTCGCTAGCCTGACTCCGCACGGAGTCAGCTTCGATAAGCGCACCCGGCGATCAGCGCTCGCTGGGGGGCGCAGCCTGATGGTCCGGCGCGGGGCCGGCGGCACCGTCGGTGCCCAACTCGGGCAAGGGCGCGTCCGATGCGCTTGCGGCGCGGGCGCCTTCCGGAGCAGTGAGCTCTTCGCCGGGCTTCAACTTCACCAGCATCACGTGCGCCTTACCGTAGAAGTAGCGATTGATTCCTCCGCCGACGTAGCTGAAGCCCTCGGCCGGGTTGAACCAGGCATGCATCGTGGGCAGGAACGGCGCCGCGATCAGATCGAGCCAGCCGAGATCCGGTTTGGCCTGGACCTCGATCAGGCGGCCCGGGTAGAACTCCCATCCGGGGCTTATGTTATTGGGGGTCGCTTCGATCGTTAGGAGCCTCGGCTTCGGCGTGCAATCGAAGAAATGCATCCTGATCGGCGCGCTGATGCCTTTGCGCAGCGCATGCTCGATCGGAATCAGCAGCGATGCGCCGGCGTAGGTGTCGGGCGGAAAATCGAACTTCCCGGTATACCGGCTCTCCGCTCCATGCTCCTTTGTCACGCATAGCCCTTCGCCGGTTTTGACGTCCGCGGTACCGGCGATGAAGCGGGAGCCGTCGGGCTCATAGAAGACGTGGCTGAAGCTCCGCAGCCGGGGAATTTCTTCACCCGGGTTGATTTCCAGCGTATCGAGCTCGACGTCGTGCTGGCCGTTGAGATAATGGTTTTCGCCGTGCAATCTGAGCTCGCCGGGACCCAGGCGCTCCACGAAATAGTGGCTGTTGCCGACCACCTGGCTGCCGTCTTCACTGTAGATCTTGAAACTGGTAGGCGAGAAATCGCCCCAATCTGCTGCGACCGCCCGGCCTGATAATCCGATTATTACGACGAGCGTCGCTGCCAGCGCCCAGGGACTACGACGCCCCGCGTTCGCCCGACGATCCAGCATGTTCTCCAGTCCTCACGCAACGGCTGCCCGGCGCGCTTGAGCGCGAGCCATCGAAATCATGCCGGCCGAAAGCGTCAGTAACAATTCTCCCGGCCCCGGCGCGAGAAGACAACACCCTGAGGCGGGGCCTTGATCAGGACTGCCGGCCATCCGTTGTTCGTCCGGGGCCGAACTCCGCTCAGCGTTCCGGTGGGGACCTGAAAAGCTTCATCAATGATTCGCGAGGGGCCGGCGGATGGCTTGCGATCGCGAGGCTCTCGCGCACGTGGCCGACGGTTTTCATCCCGACCAGCGCCACGTTGATCCCGGGCGTCGAGCGGACGAACTGTATCGCGCGCTGACCGTCATTGGCGAGCCCCGTCATCGCTTCCGTCACGACCGGCGGCAGGCCCGTCGCCAAGCGTCCCTGCAGCAGCGAGGCGCTCGCGCATACTGCCAGATTCATCGCGCCCGCGGCGGCCAGCGGCGAACCTTCACCGTCCGGGGTGGCCTGGTTGACGACCGTGAAGGCCTCCGGCATCGCGAGGTTGTACGGCATCTGGATGACCCTGAAATGATGGTCTGCGCCGCCGACCTCACGGGCGATGCTGGTCAATTGGGTGATCGACAGGTACGACTCGTCCTGCGGAGCGATCCGGAAGCCGTTCCAGGTCGCGGCGCCATAGACCCCGATCTTCCCCTCCGCGACCTTAGCCTCGAGCAGTTCGAAGGCCAGCCGGACCCGGGCAAGGAACTCCTCGCGGCCGACCGCGCCGAGCTGGGTTTCAGGATTGTGCAGATAGTAGATGTCGACGCTCTCGAGCCCGAGGTTTTCGAGGCTCATCGCCAGCATCCGCTCCAGATAGCGCGGCGTCATGCAGTGCGATCCCTCGACCAGTTCACCGGGTCCGATGATTCCCGGCTTCGTGTAGACTTCGTTGAACCACTCGCGCGGATTGGGCGGCAGCGCGCCATCGAACGTGATGTAGCCGCCCTTGGTGGCGACCACGATCTCTTCGCGCCGGAGCTCGCCGCTGCCGACCAGCTCCTTAAGCACGCGCCCGATGCATCGCTCGCTGCGCTGGAAGCGGTAATTGACGGCCGTATCGATCAGGTTGATCCCGCCGAGCAGTGCGACCTTGAGCGCAGCCTGGTATTCGATGTCGGTCTGGTCGTCATGCTCTCCGAGGTAGGTGCCGATCCCGATCGACGAAACCGACATCCCGAGCATCGGGCGGTAGTTCCCGTTGAGCTTCGGAAAACGGCGCGCGTAGGCGGCCGTCCCTTCGGCGGTGGCGCGATTCTTGAGCATCATTACCTCGGCGGAGTGGCGGCGCCTTCAGCCGTCGAACTTAAGCGGGCTGATCGCCGGCTCGTAGAGGACCTGGATGACGTTGCCGTCGGGATCGCTGATGTAAAACGACACCGAGCCGTCGCGATGGTGGCGCAGCGGATGCACGATCGGAAGGCGCTGGCGATTCGCCCATTCCCAGGCCGCTTCGAGCTCCGCGATAGTCGCGACGATGAACCCAAAATGGTCCAGCCGCTGGGCTTCAGGATCGCCGGCCGGCCCGCGATGGAGCGCGAGATTATCGCATCCGCCGCTCAGATAGGCGTTGTCGGGGTCGGGCTGCCAGACCAGCTTCATGCCGAAGACGCGCGAATAAAACTCCTTCGCCCGCTCGACATCGCCGACCCGGATGGCGAGATGTCGCAGTCCACGATTGGGAATCACGGCTGATGAGCTGAGGTTCCCGGCCGAACCAACCGAAATAAGCCGCCGGCCGGCAGCAACTCCTTGGCCTCACTTGTATTCGGGGACGCCCCGCCTGTCCATGCGGGACCAAAGGCAGAAGGTATGGCTGTGGAAACCGAAACCGAACGCCTGGCATGGTGTCCCGCAAATAACCTGGATGAACGCTCAGAATCCCGTGCGCTCGATGACTTTATAAACTTAGCTACGGACATAGCGCTCAGACTCCGGCGAACCATTCGTAGCCCTGGTCTTCCCAGTAGCCGCCGGTCCGGGTGGGCAGGAAATTCACCTCGGTCAGGTACTTGACCATCTTGTAGCCGAGCTTGACCGCCGAGTAGAGACGCAGCGGCGCGCCATGGCCGGGCGGCAGCGGCTGCCCATCCATTTCGTAGGCGAGGATGGTCTGCGGATGGAACGCGCTCGGCAGATCCCACGACGACCAGTACCCGGAATCGAAGGAGCGGAACTCGACATAGCGCACGCGCGGATCGGCCCCCGCCAGCCGGGCGATCTCGCTGACGCGCACACCCTGCCACGACGCGACCGCCGACCATCCCTCGACGCAGTGATGCTGGATTCGCATCGCGGTGCGCGGCATCTTTCTGAGCTGATCGAGGCTCAGGAGCTGAGGGCGAGCGACGAGTCCGCCGATCTTGAGCGTCCAGTTCGCCGGCGCGATCGGTAGATCGTCGGAGATGAAATAAGTTGGAAAATCGGCCAGCGGGGTCTCGGATCCGGGCGGCAGCTCGGGCGCGAGCCGGCGCGGCGAGAACAGCGCCGCCTGGAAGCGCTCGTTCCAGCGCTCCATCGCCTTGAGAAACAGCGCGCTCGCACGGTTGTCGCATCCGGCCAGAATCGACGCGGCGGCGGCACCGAGTATCAACTCACGGCGGTTTATCGAGCGCGACACGCGCGCCTCCGTTGATCATCTTGACGATCTCGCGCGGATGGGCCGCGACCAGCACGAGGTGGCTTGCGACGAACGCGCCCAGCAGACACAAGCCAGCGAAATGGACCGCGCGCGCGCCGTCGTAACCGCCGAAGATCGCGGCCAGCCAATGGAGCTGCACCGGCTTGTAGATCGCGAGCCCCGACAGCACCATCGCGATTCCGATCACGATCGCGCTCGTGTAGGCGAGCCGTTGCAGCCCGTTGTAGAAGTCCGCGGGCGGTGGGGTGCGGGTCAGGCGCGTGTACCAGGCGAACATCCGGAGCGCGTTCAGCGTGTCGCGGCGCGGGAGGAACAGGCGCCGGCGCCATTCGCCGCTGGCAAAAAAATAGGCGAGATAGAGCGCGCCGTTTAAAACCAGCAACCAGGCGAGCGCGAAATGCCAGTCGCGCGCCCCCGCCAGCCATCCGCCGAAGCGCAGCCATGACGGTGGTTGCGCGCCCTGCAATGGATACCAGCCGTAGAGCGCGCCGCGCGGACCCAGGTTTGGATAGGCATAGAAGATTTGCAGCCCGCTCGCGGCCGTCAGGGTCAGCAGCGGGACGTTGAGCCAATGCGCGCAGCGGATCGCCAGCGGCTGCTCGCGCCGGGTACGGGGCGCCGCCGATTCCGCGTCATGCGGCGGCAGACCGCTGCCGCTCTCTGTATCGCTGGTCGCTTCGGACATTGGCGATCCTGCGCTTCCAGAATGAC
>JBGPMT010000179.1:0-6907 GCA_041487135.1 Binataceae bacterium (SeqCode)
CGCTCGCCGAGATGATCGATAATTTCGGCGACTTGCAATTACAAGCGAAGGAGAGTCAAGCAAATTCGCGGGCGAGTTCAGAGTCACGATCAAGCGGCTCCTGAAGATTGGATTTTAGACGTGACGGCAGCCGAGGCTCAAGCGTGAGCCGCTCCCAATAGCAAAGAGCTATCGACAGACGTGGATGCGATGCCCGAGCCAGTGAAACCTGACGAAGCAGACCCACTACCCGGCGCGGGCGGATGGCTGAATCGCAACATTCTTGGAATGGGGCTCGCAAGTTTGCTGTCGGATTTCGGGCATGAAATGGCGACTGCCATCTTGCCGTTGTTCATTGTGACTATCGGTGCATCCCCCGCCGCCCTGGGGATGATCGAGGGAGCGTCGGATGGCGCGTCAACCTTCGCCAAGGTCGCGGGCGGCAGGCTTGCGGATCGGGTTGGCGTACGCCACGGAATTGCGAGCCTCGGCTATCTGATCACGGGTCTTGCGACCGGTTCATTCGCGCTTGCGCAGTCCTGGATCGAACTGCTGCTTGCGCGGACGGCCGGCTGGATGGCAAGGGGCGCGCGTGGACCTTGTCGAGACAACTTGCTGGTCGATTCGGTACCCGCAGACAGAGTTGGAACCGCCTTCGGGTTTCATCGCTCGGCCGACACGATCGGAGCGATCCTTGGACCGCTCCTGGCGATGTTTCTGCTCCATCGCGTAGGGTTCCGGCGCGTCTTCTTAATCAGCCTTATTCCGGGAGTGCTGTCCGCCGCGGCGTTCTTCTTCCTGGTCTGCGAACCCGACCGTGCGAATCAGGCGCCGAGGCCTTTTCGCGGATGGGCCGCTGCAACTCCTCCTGCGTTTCGGCGGTTCTTGCTCGCGGTCGGGGTGTTTGGAGCTGGCGACTTCGCTCACAGCATGCTGGTCTTGCGCGCTGCCGGCCTTATGGGCTCATCGGCCAAGGCGATGAGCGCAGCCGTCGCCCTCTACGTTGTGCACAACGTGGCGCACGCATTGTTCGACTATCCGATTGGCGTGCTGGGCGATCGCTATGAACGCAGATACTTGTTGGCGGCGGCCTACGTGGTCGATGTAATCGCGACCATCGGCTTCGCGATCGGACCGGCAACTCTGGCACCCTTGGCTGTATTGTTCGTTCTCGAAGGTACGGTGATGGCAGCGGAGCAGACACTAGAATCGGCGGTGGCCACTGATCTCCTACCCGATGATGTCAGAGGGACGGGCTTCGGAATTCTCGCTGGTGCCAATGGAGTCGGTGATCTCGTCTCAAGCATCATCGTGGGCCTGCTCTGGAGCAGAGTGTCAGCGGAAGCCGCTTTTGGGTACGGAGCCTTCATGAGCGCGATTGGCTCGGTATTGCTTTTCCTCGCCGTATGACTTTCTTCTGTTTCAATTGTTTCGCGGAACTTTGCGCAAAGGCACAGACCTGCCGACGCGCCAGCGGCGAGGACGGGTCCTTACTTGTGGTTCAGAGGCGCACCGATTATGAATACGCAGAGAGTCGTGCGTTGAAGAACCAGAAGGGAGTCCGATGAGGCAGACCAGCCGGCTTATAAACCTGAGCTTGGCCGCGCTGTTGCTCTGTGCGTTCGGAGGGATCGCACGGGCCGGCGCCGACGATGCAGCAGGCGGCACGATCTCGCCCGGTACGAGAATAACGATGCAGAACTGGCATCAGTTTGAAGCGTTTATGCCGGTGGGGATGCAGGCGCTGTTCGAGGGCAAATATTTCTGGAAGATGCCCGCGGACGTCGAGTTCGTCGTTGGCCCCACGGTCACTCATCCGCTTCCGCTTTCCTATCGTCAGGCAACCGAGCGATACGCTTCGCAGGTTAAGCTCGTCTCGCCGCCGGATGGCGGGCTCGCACTGCGTGACTACGTGGCGGGAATGCCGTTTCCGAACCCCGAGCAGCCTCACAAGGGATGGAAAATCCTGGCCAATGTCTGGTACCGGTATTTCCCACACCTGGTGGCTGTGTCCCCGTCTAGCTATGCCAGCTTGTGCCGGGAGGACCGCTTTTCCAACCTGACCTGCATGACTGAGATCGCGGTTTATCGGCAGTTGCGACACGCTGCTGATTCCCGCTCGTCGACGAGCGCCCCTGACCCCGATAATCCCGCCGGCGCAACCTTCACCGAGTTCTGGATGGTAGAGACGCCCGAAGACCAGAAATATACCGCCGGGCTCACCCTCTATTATGATGATCGGCCCCAGGACGACTACCTCTTCACGCCGAAGCTGCGGCGCACGATTAGAATAAACTCGGGCGCGCGGTGCTCTGAGAGCGGGAGCGACTTCACACAAGACGACTGGCGCAACGGTTTTAGCGGTGACATCTGGAGCTTTCAAGCCGAGTTTCTCGAACGAAAGAAGATCCTGGCGCTGGTGAACTATGGCACGGTGGCGGGCAACCTTGCTGAGCAAAACTACTATTTTCCGCTGCTATGGCCCCGGCCGGCGTGGGCGAAATGGGAGCTGCGCGACTCTAATGTGATCGATATAAGGCCGTTGCCCGAACGGGCGAGCGGATATTGCTACGGTAAACGCATCATGTACGCGGATGCGGCCAGTCAAGTCCCGCTTTGGGAGGATCTCTATGATTCCCAAATGGCGCTTTGGAAACTATTCCGCGTCGGTCCTCGGGCGCGCGAGGTGCCAGGCGCCGGCGTCCAGGACAGTTCGGGCTCGCGGGTAACTGAACTCTGGGACCTTAAGACCAGCCACGTCACTTTCCTGTCAACCCTAAGTCCGTCCGGTGGGGACTTCGTGGTCAACGAACTGGTGTCCAAGCAGTATGACGACGTTAAGCGATACAGCGGCCTGTCAGGCCTGGCCGAAATAATGCGCTGACCGGCGCTTCCCGCCATAATCCGAAGATTGGACGTTCGAATTAGTCCGGGCGCGCAGCGCAATTGTGGAAGACTGACAACTTGCCGGGGGCGTGTGTCCGGTCTCGTCTCCGGGCAAAAAGGCCACCAGAGTTCGACGATGCGACAGAGCCATGAATGCCGATAGCTTAATCCCTTCGGAACGCCAGGTGTTGATCGATGACGTTCCGCTTCTGCTCGTCGAAGGCGGCCGGGGCGAACCGCTCCTCGTGCTTCACGATGAGCTCGGCTATCCCGGCTGGCTGACCTGGAACGCCCAGCTTGCCGAAGATCGAAGATTGATCATTCCGATGGCGCCGGGGTTCGGAAGATCGCCGGGGTTGGATTGGCTTTCATCGGTGCGTGACCTGGCGTGCTTTTACGGCCGCCTGCTCCGCGAGGCCGGGCTCGATCGGGTTGATGTCCTGGGGTTCTCCTTCGGGGGCTGGGTCGCCGCCGAGATGGCGGTGAATTCGCCCGAGCAGTTCGCGCGCATGATGCTGGTTGCGCCCGCGGGGATCAAACCGCCGGAGGGCGAGATACTCGATCTGTTTCTGAGATCGGCGCCGGAGTATCTGCGCGCCGGCATCTACCAGCCCGCGAGCTGCGCTGAGTATCTGAAACTCTACGGCAACCCGCCGGCTCAACCTCAGATTGAGCAATGGGAGGAGGCGCGCGCCCAGGTCGCCCGTCTCGCCTGGTCTCCATACCTGCACAACCCGAGCCTGCCGTCGTTGATGAGAGGGATTCGCTCCGTCCCGACACTCCTGATTTGGGGCGAGCGGGATGCGGTCGTGCCCGTGAGCGCCGCGCGCCGCTACCGGGACTCCATGCCTGGCGCGCAAGTCGCTCTCCTTCAGGAGTGCGGGCATCGGCCCGAAATTGAAAGAACTCAGGATTTCGTGAATATCGTTCGGAAGTTTATCAGTTCATAGTCAATACATAGGTCACAAAATGCACATCGCCTATTTTTCCGAACGGCCTTATCATCCCCTGGATGAAGAACTGACCATCGCGCAAGGTATATGGGGGATATCGAATCGGCATTTCGACCCCGCCGTTGGCGCGCGACTATACAATGAGTATCTCGATCAGGCCGTGTTGGCTGAGGAGTCGGGTTACGACGGGATTGTACTTAACGAACATCACGGCTTGGTCACCTGCATGGGCGCGGTTGCGAACCTCGAGGCGGCGATCCTGGCGCGCATCACCAAGCGCTGCCGGATCATCATGCTTGGCAACCTGCCGACGATCGTCGGTAATCCGCTGCGGCTGGCCGAAGAGCTGGCCGAGATCGACCTGATTTCGGGCGGACGGCTGGTGAGCGGATTGGTCCGGGGCGGCGGCACCGAGCAACTCGCCAACAATTCCAACCCGGCCTTCAACCGCGAGTGCTTCGAGGAAGCGCACGAGTTCATTATCAAGGCATGGACCACGCCCGGACCGTTCCGGTACGAGGGCAAACACTTTCACTATCGGTTCGTGAATCCCTGGGTGCTGCCGCTCCAGAAGCCGCACCCGCCGATCTGGGTGCCGGGACTCGTCAGTCCCGAAACCGTTACCTGGTGCGCCGAACGCAGCTATCCGTATGTGGCGCTGTCGACCTACCTGGAACCCACGATCGATCTGTGGGATCTTTATTGCGAAACCGCCGCGCGCAAGGGCTATCAGGCCGGGCCGGAAAACTTCGGCTATCTTCAGAAGGTGATAGTCGCGGAAACGGAGAGCGAAGCGCGCGAGATCGCGATGCTGGAGTTGCAGGGCGGACGCGCCGCCGCCTTCGCCGCGATCAGGCCCGAATTCATGTTTCCGCCCGGCTACAACTCGCGGCAGGCCTCAGGGCGAATGGCGCGCCAGTTCAGGAACCCCAAAGGCGGTCCCGAGTTGTTCGTGCGCCGCGGCGATTACGACGTCGCCGAGGCGAAGAAGATTATCAACAGTCCCGAGCAACTCAAGATACTGGAAGACAGCTATCGCCTGATTGTTGGCACACCGGAGAGCGTGATACCGAAAATCCGGAAGATCCTGGAGGTGTTGCGCCCGGGGGTCTTCATCCTCCGTCATAGCGACGGTCCGTTGGACCATGAGACCCGGATGAGGCTGATCGGCCTGATCGGCCGGAGACTCCTGCCGGCGCTCAAAGAGATGGGGAGCGAGCTGGGTCTGGTGAGTCCCTTCGATCGGAAGCCCGGGAGTCAGAGGCTGTCATCGCCGGGAAAATGGCAGCGCGTCGCGCGCGCCGACGCCCTGGCGCAGCTCTGAGCCGGGATAATCGCGGTCAGCTCTTTCGCTCCAGACGCCGCCGCCGGTACTTCTCGACCATGTAGCTGCCGGCGGCCACGGAACCGCCGTCGACCGGCAGCACTACGCCGGAGATGTACGAGGACGCTGGCGAGGCGAGGAACAGCACGGCACGCGCGATTTCATCCACGCTGCCGAGCCTGCGGACCGGTACGTGATCGGAGCGCTCCTCGAATCCGCCCTGCGTCCACACACTGCGCAGCAACTCGGTGTCGACTGGGCCCGGCGCAATCGCATTGGCGGTGATGCCGAAGTCCGCGAGATCGAGGGCCATCACGCGCGTGAGCCCGATGATGCCGGCCTTCGCCGCGCCGTAATGGGCCGCGTCAGGCGGCGCCATCAATCCGGCAATCGAAGCGATCGAAACGATGCGTCCATAGTTGCGCTTCACCATCTCGCGGGCGGCGGCCTGCGCGCAGTAAAAGCTGCCTGACAGGTGAACGGCGATTACGCGGTCCCAGCTTGCCTTCTCGATTTCGAGGAAGCGCGCGCTGTTGGCTATCCCGGCGTTGTTAACCAGGATATCGATTTTACCCAGCGCTTGCGCCGCCGCAGCCGTCGCCGCCTGAACCTGCTGATAGTCAGTCACATCGACGGCCGCCCTGAACGAACGGACGCCGCAGCCCTCAACCTCGCGCGCGGTCGATTCGGCGGCTGCGGCATCGATCTCGAAGATGGCTACTTCGGCGCCGCCACGGGCCAAGGCGAGTGCGATCGCCTTGCCGATCCCGCGGCCCGCGCCCGTAACCAGCGCCACTTGTCCTTTGAATTCCATTGTCCTCCCGACTGCGCCGTTGAATTGTGAAGAAACGTCCCGATTTCAGGAAACCGCGCGAACCGAAGGCGCCTCCGCGCCGGGGCGGATCTGCTCGTGGCGAACCAGGAAGCGCGGCCGCGTCCAGGCGATCAGCGCTGGCAGGAGCAACACGCCCGCGATCAGATTGGCGCTCATCAGGAGGATCAAGAGAATACTCATCTGGTTATGGAACAGCAGCGGTGAGAATGCCCACGGCAGCATGCCACCGACCATCACTACGTAAGTGGCCAACACCCGGACGCCGGTAGTGCCGACGCCTAGCGCGATGGCCTGGTCGAGGGCGGTACCGTTGCGAACTTCGTCGCGGATTCTATAGACAGTGTAGATGCCATAATTGATACCCAGACCGATGCCTAATGAGAGTATCGGTATGATGTCAATTGTGAGACCTATGCTGTGGTACTGCATATAGATAAACGCAACCACATTCGCAACCACGCAGGTGAATACGAACAACAGACCCGCCATCAGCGAACGAAACATGATCGCACAGCAAAGCAGGATAACCGCAAGCGTGAGGGCCAGGTTCAGGGAGTTGAGGCGCGCCAGCACCTCATCGGTGGCCAGTACGACCCCGGCGTCACCGCCGAGATAGCGCATCTTGACCTGGCTGAGCCCGGGGTCGGTCGCGACGCGCGCGCGCACAAAGGTGTCGATGTCCACCCGGAGCCGCTTGAGACGCGCATAAGTCTGATCGGGCAGCAGGACCCGGATGCACGAACTGGTCATGTTCGGCGAATGGGCGAAGAAGGCACGGATATCATCGGCGGTCGCGCTACTGAAGAACATCATCCAGATCGTGCCCGTGAGGGCGGCGTCGTTGGAAGTTGAAATAAACTTCGGCGAACCATAGTGCAGCAGCGAGTTCATAGGTCCCGCGGCCATCGAATCAAAACCCGTGATCGCCGC
>JBGPMT010000180.1:0-6897 GCA_041487135.1 Binataceae bacterium (SeqCode)
CAAAGTTTCAAGGAGAGCTTCGTCTTCGGCTGCCACCTTTACGTTGAAGGTGCCGGCGACCGGTTCAAATCCGAGCTTGATAGAAAATTGTTTGCATACCCAACTTAATCCCGTGAAATATTGCCCTTCACCGCGCCCGGAAACCACTTTCCCCCTGAAGAGAAATTTCTCTGTGCTTTCTGTTTGACCCATGCTGCGCAATACTGACTTAGCTCTTTGCCATGTACGATGGCGAAAATGGGAATAAAGCCGATTACTGAACGCTCCCCACAATACGAGCGATCGTAATCATCTCGTCATTCCACTTCCGTGAACAGTTTCGTTCGGCTCCAGTCCCGGCAACGGCGGCGAGTTCGGCCACAGGTACAGCGGATTATGATCGGGAGCTAGCTTTCGGTCGATGGATCCAGCATGAGTTCCGTCCCGCGTCGTCGAATGTCCCGAACAGATAGCGCCCGCCGGAAAACAGCCTGCCGTCGTCTTCGAGACGAAGCGGAAGAAGCTTGCGATGAACGCCGGGGCGGCCGACAAAAAAGGGGCGGTCCATTTCGATCGCCTCCGGCACCTCAGCTCTCTTGCGCGGCGCAGAACCTCGCGCTTACCTTGTCACACCCACACCTGCAGTACGTAGTCGTAGGGCCCTTCGCCGTTCACCATGTCGACGCGCTGCAGCTTGATACGGTAACCGTCCCTGGTCTTGTGAAGTTGGTGGCGATAGATGCCGGCGAAGTGGCGCACGGTGTCGCGGCGGAACTCCATCATATGAAAGCGTGATCGGACCACGAGATCGCCGGTGCGCGGATTCGCATCTTCGATCGACACGTTCGACACCAGATGGCTGGTGCCCCACATCGGCGCCTGCGACCAGGCGTGCGGATGCGTTATACGTTTCATGCGCACGGTCATGAGGTTGCGATCCTCGTAGAAGATCGCGGGCGTGCCGTCAGCCGTGGTCTGTTCCGGCGAGGCGGGCATCCAGTAAAGGCCATCTTCGGTGAAAAGCTCGATGAAATCACTCCACCGTTTGCCGTCCAACAGTTCGGCCTGGCGATAGAGAAACTGCTCCACCTCGCGCAGTGCATCGTAGGCGCCGTTGGCCACCGCGGCGCGCGCCGGCATCGGCGTTTTACGAGGAGCGAGCCGTTTCGGCAAGGCCGGTTTCCTGTTCTTCGCTTTTGCCATGCTCAGCGCCCTGCGGACAGATATTGCGTCCACGCCCGGAATTGGTTGCGCATCGGCGCCTCGCTGGTGCCCCAGCGCGACCTGATCACGCCGTCCTGCTCGTCGTCCTGACCGGCATGCCTGTGAAAGCTCACCCAATCCCCGCCGTCGGAGGCAAGGCCCTGGTGGCAGCGCCAGAAGTTTTCGAGATCGTCGGCGTTGACCATCGTCGAGGGCGAGTTGATGAGGTTGTAGTAGCCGAGCGCACGGCGGTAGATCGCCTCCGGCGCACCCTTGAGGCGGAAATGCCAGATCTCGGTCAGCGTGCGATCGACCGAGAGCGGGCGCACTGCACGCAGTTGCTGCAGCGGCGATTGCACGGAGAGCCCCGGATAGAGCAGCACGTGGTGAATGTTGACGCCGAGGATCTCCTCCGTGCGCTTGGCGCCATAATGCTTCCGCATCACCGCTTCGTAGGCGAGCGTATCGGGATCCCGAGGCCGGAGACCCATGTAGCCCTGCAGAATGCAGTGGCCGTTCGGATAATTGACGGTCTGCACCTGATCCCATTTGTTTAACGGCGTGGTGAAGGCGGAGAGATAATGATAGTCGAGCGGCGCCTTGCCGCTGCGCCGTGCGATGTCGTGCTCGACTTCCGCCGCCGCGTGGCCGGTGGATTCGTGGGTTACCGCGGGATGGAGCGCGTCGAGTTGGTTCTCCATGAAGATCTTCCAATTGGAGTGCTGGATGAAGCGGAAGCAGGTCGGCACCACTTCCACCTCACCCTCGGGCGCGCGGTCGCACATGTCGTCGAACGCGATCTTGGCCTCGCCCAGGAACTCCGGCAGCGAGGGCCCGTCCGCCGCGAGACTCGCGAAAACGAAGCCGCGATAAGCGCCGACGCGCGCGGCGCGCTTCAGATTGCGCTCCGGACTGTTCGGCGAGAGCCGCGTGCCTTCGTAGCCTTTTGGTAGTGGGATGCTTTCCAAGGTGCCATCGGTGTTGTAACGCCATGAATGGTAGGAGCAGGTGAACGCCTCGCCGGTGTTGCCATGCAGGTTCCCGCACAACATGGCGCCACGATGAGCGCAGCGGTTGTAGAGCACGTGGATACTGCCGTCGGAATGCCGCACCATCACCATGGGCTGGCGGCCGACCAGGGCCGTGAAGTAGTCGCCGGGCTGCTTCACCTGGCTTTCGTGCCCGACGTAGATCCAGGCGTGATGGAAAATCGTCTCCATCTCCCGCTCGAAAATGACGGGATCAATGTAGACGGTGCGATGCACGCGATCGAACTCAACCAGCCGGGCGAGCTCGCCAAGGCCTTCTTGCATCATGTTCTGTCTCCCTTGAAGCGCCGGCGCCGCTCGGCCGGCGCACAGCCCAAGTATGTGCATTTGCACATTTCGCAGCGTATGCTAGGCTCTGCGCGTCGCACACGTCAAGCATCACGCGGAGCTGCGACGAACTGTGGTCGGAGGGCCAATCGTGCGGGGTCGGGCTCGGAACAGGCTCGAGGTACGAAAGCCGGGACCGGTCTTCGTTCTCGAGGACCACGTCTACTATCTCTTCACGCAGATTGTCGGGCGACGCAACCGCCATATAGCGCAGAAGCTCAAGCCGTTCGGTGTCACCGTGCCGAAGTGGCGCGTACTCGCGGCGCTGTATGCACGGCCGGCGGTGACGATGAATCAGCTCGCCCAACTCACCACCATCGACCGCACCACGCTGACACGCACTCTGGACCGGATGGTGCGGGGCAAGCTGGTCGAGCGTCGGGCCGATCCGCACGACCGTCGCAGCGTGCGGCTCCGGCTGGCGGCCCGGGGCGAAGGAATCTTCGGCCGGGTTCTTCCGCTGGTGATGGAGGATAACGCTCTCGCCACTCGTGGCATACGCCCGGCCGATCTCGCGCAGTTCCGCCATATCCTGGTCCGTATCGTCGACAATCTGGATCGCAACTACGAGGCCCGAGAAGCAGCGGGAGGAGGACTGAAATGAACAGGCATCGCAAGGCCGTGCTGGGCGGTCATGATGGTATTGCGCCGGGGGTAAGGCATCCCGGAATCGCAGCATTATTTGGAGTATCGTCGACCCCCGACCTGCGACGAGTAATCGTTTGAATCGAGGCGATGCAATGGCGGATTTTCAAACCAACGGCAGCGGCGGTTCCGGGCTCGTGTCGCAGGCGCGGGAGCTGCGGCCGCTACTCTCCGCCAATGCGATCACCGTCGAGCGCGACCGGCGACTCGCTCGGGAAAACCTGGACGCACTCGAGCGCCTGGGTTTGTTCAAGCTAATGGTGCCGGAACGATGGGGTGGACATGGCGCTTCGCTCACCACCGTGCTGGAGGTCGCCGCCGAGTTGGCCAAAGGTTGCGTTTCGACCGCCTGGGTACAGGTGATCATCGGCGGCAGCTCCTGGATCGCAAGCCTCCTGCCCGACCGCGGGCAGGAGGAGGTCTTTTCAGCCGGCGCTCCCAGGGTGTGCGGGGTCATCATGCCGACGGCGACGACGCGGCGTGTCGATGGCGGTTATGTCGTAAGCGGGCGATGGAGCTTCGCCTCGGGATGCCTCCACGCGCAATGGGCGGCGCTCGGCATTCCGCTGATCGATCGCGCCGGAGAAGCTGGCGGCGAAGGACTCGCTTTTGTGCCGATTGCGGAACTCGGTATCGAAGACACCTGGTTCATGGCAGGGATGCGCGGGACCGGCTCCAACACGCTGGTCGGTGAGGAGCTGTTCATTCCCGAGCATCGCGTGCTCTCTCTGGAAAGCTGCGTTGCAGGCAACTACCCGGCGAGCCGATATGCGGGCGCCCACTCTGATCATTGGGCATTCGTGCCGGCGCTCGCGCTCTCCTTGACCGGGGCGGTTATGGGCGCGGCGCAAGCTGTCCTCGACCTGGTGATCGATGGTGCCTCGAGGCGCGGCATCAGTTACACCTATTACGAAAAGCAGACCGATTCGCAGATCGTCCACGGGCAGGTCGCCCAGGCGGCGCTCAAAATCCAAGGCGCTTGGTTGTATGCCCTGCGCGCCGCGCAAGAGATCGATGGCCATGCGCAGGCCAGGCGCGCAATGGATTACTCGCAGCGTGCACGAATCCGTGGCGAATGCGGATGGATCGGAAAACTGGTTCGCGAGGCCGTCGACCAGCTAGCCTCGGTCGCCGGCACTGCCTCGTTCGCCGATACCAGCGCCATCCAGCGCTTCTGGCGCGACATCAACGTGGCCACGCGCCATCCGCACCTTGCCTGGGCGCATAACCTCGAGCTTTACGGGCGGGTACTGCTCGGCGTCCCGGGCAACATCACGACTGGTATCTGAACGACACGCTCGTACGGCGAGCGCGCGAGTAGCGCGGCAAGCGCAGCGCCCATCGTGACCAGGATTGGCTCTGGCGCGCTCATGCCTTCGTCAGGAAAGGTTCCGGAAACTCCCATTGGCTACCCCTCAGGGCGGCGGGGCAACGGGATAGCCCTCACGGGCGAGTGCCTCCAGTTCAAGATCGACATGACGTCGCGCAGCAGTTTCCCAGCCGGGGGCTACGTTGAGGAGGTAGTGCATTAGCAAGTCGGGCAGCACAATCGGCTGAACGCGGATGGCGGGCGGCGCGGGGATGAGGCGGTAAAGCGTGCTGAAGCGACGCGAGTATGTTCGCACGTAGAAGAAGCTCTTGCGGCGCTCGATCCAACCAACCAGCGCCGACGCAGCGAGCCGATGCGTTATGTCGGCGTGACCCACGAGCGAATTTCTCACCTCGGGCAGCGCGGTCTGAGAGAAGTCAAATTGGTACCACCGCCTGGAAGCGTCCGGAAAGACGACGCCGAGGGCGTAGCGCGCCCGTGCTTCCCGGTATGCCCGAAGCACGGGGTCGGAGACGGCGCCGGAGGAGACCCAGCCGCCCATGTCTCCCGCGACGAAGTTATCGAGCGTCTCGGTCAGCACTGGGAGCGGGATTCGATCCGGGTTGGGATCGTGAAGCGGCGCAACAGCAGCCGTGGGATCAAAATCAATGAGATGGATATCGTCGACCGTGGTTGCGACGCAGGCCGCGGCGGCGTCGAGCTGGTGCACATCATGGTCCCGGATTTCGAAGGTGTCGCCGGGCTTCATCAGACGGGCAGCGATCGTCGGGGCGAGGGACGCCAGATCTGCCACAAAGCGCTCAGCCGAGATCGGGAAGAGAAAGGCATTTAGCCAGGCGTGCTCGCCGCGGAAGCGGAAGCCTGCCGATCCGGGCACCACCACGCGCGGGGCCAGCGCGAGCACGGTGCGCAGGTTGCGCTCATGGGTCGCGAAGGGGAAGGCAGCCGAGAGGCTGTCGAAGAACTCGAAGTTCTGGCTTGCATACATCGCGAAGTAGAGGTCGGGTGAACCAAAGCGTTCAAGGATCCCCGCGATGGTCGCATCGGACAGCGGCGTGTCGACCTGATTGAAGAAAACGCCGCTGCCATCCCGAAAAACCATCCCGAACTCGCGCGGTGACGGCGCCTCGGAGCGCGTCGGGTAAAGCTCGAAGCCGGCGGTTGAAATCTCCCCCATCGGCTCCACGGCGTGAACCTTGTCAAAACCGAGCCGGCGCAGGGCATAGATGATCAACGGATCCGCCGGACAGATCACCTCGCATCCGCGCCCGACGCAAGCCAGCGAGCGCAGGTCGAAGTGGTCGGGGTGACGATGGGAGATGACCAGCAGGTCGATCGGCGGCAGTCGCTCCGGATGAACCACGCGCGCGGGATACGAGACCACCGCGCCCTCTTCGAATGGATCGAAGAACACCGGATCCATCAGGCAAACCGCCCCATCGAGTTCGACCAGGATCGAGGCGTGCCCCAGCAGCGTGACTCTCAACGCGCCATTCCCTCAATACCGTCTATCGAGACATCCTTGCTCGCCGGGGAGCAGAGCAATCTATGTACGCTAGCTGCGACTGGGCCTTGCGGTCATCTACAGGAGCGCCATGTCTGCCGCGCTAACTCCGCGAACCGGGCGCCGGCACCTCCGCACACACTGTGCGACTGGCAAGGGCGTGTGGCTTGAAATCAGTTTGCCGAGATTCACAGCCATGACCTTACCTCCAAACTGCTTTCGCCAAAGTAAGGACCAGGAATAATGGAATTTCCGTTTTGAGTCTTCGATTCCAGAACTTTGTATAGACCGACAACCTCGCTGCGGCAAGTGAAACCGCGACTGGGCAGAATTAAGAAGATATTTTGCGAGGCCCCTATTGGCTTGAACGCTGCCGCACCACTAAGCGAGGGCGCCGAGATCGAGAACTTCGGCAAAGACAGTACCGGCAGTTATCCAATCAGCGTCACCGGCGCGAGCGCCGCACCGACCGATCACACGGCTGACGGTGATATCGCGTTCAACACGATCCATCACAGTTTCAATCACGGTATCGCGCTCGGCGCCTCAGGTGACTACTCACTGGCCTATCCGGCAAATATGAACCAGCTGGCGTACTTGAAGGGCGGCCGCGCCGATCGATCGGTGCAACCGTTTATCGCGCCGGAAGACGGCATTAGCTTTCCCATGATTCTCACCAGCCCGTCAACCCAGCAGTTCCCGCATAACGGCGATAGCAACTCGAATGGTAACTGCGCTTTCAATTGATCCGTATCCGATGAAATCGTGAATCCAAATTCCTGCCGCCGGGTCTCTATCGATCATCGAAAGCCAGCCGGTGTAGCTCGGGCGCCGCACCCCGACCGCGTTTTAAGCGAAGC
>JBGPMT010000181.1:0-6846 GCA_041487135.1 Binataceae bacterium (SeqCode)
GCGCATCAGCCGCGACTTCGGTTTCTGCGCGTGGGCGTGGCGGCCCTTGAGGCGGAACAGTCGATCCTCGATCTGCTCGCGGCGCTCGTAGATCAGCGAAACATTGCGGCCTGGATCGATTTCGTCGGCATTGCACGGCACCCAGTAAAGCGCCTCCTCGTCCCACAGTTCCATCCATCGATCGTACTGATGGGTGTCCATGTACTCGGCTTCGGCGTACAGGAATTGCTCGATCGCCCGCAGCAGTTGTGAATTCTCCAAGCCCGCCACTCCCGCCGGGTCCTAGGCCCGCGCTGCTTCGCCGCCTGACGCGCCGCCGTCCGTCATCAGCGCGAGCCACTGCCGGACCTGGGCGCGCTGGGGCACCTCGTCGGTTACGTTGGAGACGATCGAGCCGTCGCTGTCGACCGTCTCGCGCGAGAGGCCGCGCGAGATGTTGATCCACGGATTGACCTGCGCCAGCATCCCGCGCTGCGCGCGTTCGAAAATCTCCGCGTCATCCGGCGATCCCGCGGAGGCCGGCCCGTAGAACGATTCATGCTGGCGCAGCCTGAGCGCGTTGATCTGGGGGCTCACGCCCTTCAGCAGCACCGGGAACATCACCACCTCGGTCTCGCCGACCGCCAGCGGATTGATGATGCGGATCTGGTTATGGATGATCTGCAGATTGGGAAAAATACCGACGTGCGGATCGCCCGCGATCGCCAGCAGGAGCCTGGCGCGTTCCTCGCTGTCGCGCGCGAACATCGCCTCGATATATTCCTTGCCGCCCGGCACCGTCGCGAGGAACTTCGAGTAGTCCGGGAAATGCTCGACCCGATGCTTGCGCAGGTCGAGCATCGCATGCCCGTTACCCAGGTCGCGGGTGAAGGTGGGCGCCTTGCCGTCGAACGGGTCGGAGCGATGGGTCGCGCCCATGCCGGCGTTCACCTTGCGCTGCCACATCGCGACCACCGAGGCGTGCACGAAGTTCGGATGGTAGCCGTCCATCCCAACCAGCTTCCAGTTGCCCTTGTAGACCGTCTTGTTGCAGCCGGCATTGACCTCGATCTGCCGCTCAGGTGAGGCGTCGATTAGCAGATCGATCATCGCCGCGGCGCGCGCCAGATGGTCGTTGAGCGGCGGCCCCTCGGAGGCCAGCGAGGCGAACACGAAATCGCGATAGCTCTCGACCCGGGGCGCCGGGGTAAGGGAGTTTTCTTCAGTCCGGAAATCCTCGCCGTAGCCCTCGGGCGCGGTGACGCTCAGCAGTTTCCCGGTGTTGTCGTAGGTCCAGCCGTGAAACCAGCAGCGGAAGACTTTCTCGCGGCCCGCCTCGACCTCGCATACCACGGCGCCGCGATGGCGGCATCGGTTCATCAGCACGCGCACCACGCCGTCGTTGCCACGGACCAGGATTACCGGCTGGCGTCCGATACTGCGCAGGCGAAAATCGCCCGCCTCCGGCACCTCGCTCGTATGCCCGATATAGACCCAGGTGCGATGGAAGATGCGCTCGAATTCGAGCTCGAAGATCGCCGGGTCGGTATAGATCGACGAATGTACCCGGCCGCGCTCAACCAGCCGTTGCAACCCCTCTGCGGAGTAGCGGCCGTCGGTCGGCGCAGCCGGGGGGCCGTTGACGCCCGGTAATCCGTTTGAACCAACCGCACCGTTTGCCATGAGTACCTCTCTGTATCCGTCCGGCTATGGCCGCGAATCGGGGCGGCCAGATCGATCTTCCCGATTCACGTGCGATTCTCAATCGGGCCGGTGTATTCGACCACCACCAGCCATCCACTCACCCTCATTCTGCCAGAACACGGCGCTCAGACCGACTCCCATAGTTTAACCATCCGCCGCCGTTCGGCTTGATCGGGCATACGGCCAAAGCCGGCGGCTAGATTGTCAGCCATGTGCGCGGGGTCGGCGGTGGCCGGGATTACGCAGGTCACCGCCGGATGCGAGACGATGAACTTCAGGAGGAACTCGGCCCAGCTCGCGCATCCGAAATCCGCAGCCCAGGGCGGCAGCGCGCCCTTGCGCACGCGGCTGAGCAGGCTTCCGCTGCGAAAGGGCAGATTTACGATCACCGCAACCCCGCGTTCGGCCGCCAAGGGCAGCACGCGCGACTCTGGCTCGCGCTCTTCGATCGAGTAGGCCAGTTGCACGAAATCAACCTGCTCGCGCGCGAGTATCTCGGCCAGCGCCGGCAGCGCCGCGCTCGTGTAGTGGGTGATTCCGAGGTATCTCACCTGCCCCGCCTCTTTCATCTTGCGGAGCGTGGCAAGCTGCGTGCGCCAGTCGACCAGGTTATGAACCTGGATCAGGTCGAGCGTCCCCGCCCGGAGCAGAGTGGCGGAACGGTTCATCTGCTCGATTCCCGCCTCGCGCCCGGTGGTCCACACCTTGGTCGCGAGGAAGGGGGTCTCGCGGGCATGAAGCCCGGCGACCAGGTCGCCCACCACCGCTTCGGCCCGGCCGTACATCGGCGAGGTATCGATCACCTTGCCGCCGCGCGCAAAGAACAGGCGCAGCACCTCGGTGAGCCGGCCGCGCGTCGCCGCATCGTCACCGACATTGAAGGTACTAAATGTGCCGAGACCGATTACGGGTATAAGTTCGCCGCTCACTGGAATCGGCCGCATCATCATCGTCGCTTTCGATGGTTCCATAGCGTCACGAGTATAGTTCACCTGATGGGCGGGTTGAGAGTGCGTCCCATCGGTGCAGGATCACGATTGCGCGGTTGACGGGGCGGCGGCCATCCTTCTAGGGTCGCAGTCATGAAGATCTATGATTTCAAACTGGCGCCAAATCCGCGCCGTGTACGGATCTTCCTCGCCGAAAAAGGCGCCGAGGTCACGTACGTACAGGTTGACTTGTTCGCGGGCCACAACCGCAGGGTGGAATTCCTGGAGAAGAACCCGCTCGGCAGCGTGCCGGTACTCGAATTCGATGACGGCACCTACCTGGCCGAATCGGTCGCTATCTGTCGCTACTTCGAGGGTATCTATCCGGAGCCGCCGCTGATGGGCGTGAACCCGAAGGATTCCGCGTTCGTCGAGATGTGGAACCGGCGGATGGAGTTCGAGCTGTTCGCCCCAATCGGACGCGCCTTCCAGCATACGCACCCGATGTTCAAGGAGCGTATCAAGCAGTTTCCGGAATTTGCCGGAACGGAGCGCGAGCATGCGCTGAAGCGGCTTGAATGGCTCGATTCGCTGCTGGCGCAACGTGAATTCGTCGCCGGCGACCGCTATACGATTGCCGATATTACTGCGCAGGTCGCAGTCGATTTCGGTCAGGAGATGGGCGGCGTGCCGATCCCCACTCACGCCCGGCATCTGAAGCGCTGGCACGATGCCGTGGCCGCCAGGCCCAGCGCGAAGGCATAGCGAAACACCGGCCCTTGCGGACCGGGGAACCCGGGTCGGGGCGAAGGTGGTTTACCGGTCGGTATATGCCCGGGAAATCGTCTATCTATCAAGATGCACCAGTTGCCCGCCGCGACTTCATTGCCGGCACCATTGCGGCTGTTATCCTGCTGGCAGTTGGAGACGAAGGCTCGGCCTGGTCCGGGACCGATGGCGCCGCCGAGACGGGCGCGGTCGAGCGGGTCTCGCTGGTCGAGTTCAGCGATTCCGGCAAGAGGAAGGGACTTGTTTCGATGGCCAAAGTTGTAAAGACCGAAGCGGAATGGAGAAAGGCTCTAAACCCCGAACAGTACGAGGTAACTCGTAAGAAGGGCACGGAACGTCCGTTCGCCAACAAATACGACGAATGGCACGAGAAAGGAATCTACCGCTGCGTCTGCTGCGGCAATGCGCTCTTCAGCTCCGACACGAAGTTCGAGTCGGGCACCGGATGGCCGAGCTTCTGGGCGCCCATCGCGCCCGAGAACATCCGCACCGAGGGCGATCGCTCGCTCTTCATGGAGCGCATCGAGGTCATGTGCCGGGAATGCGACGCGCATCTCGGCCACCTCTTCAACGATGGCCCGGCGCCGACGGGATTGCGCTACTGCATGAACTCGGCGGCGCTCGACTTCGTCGCGCCTCCCAAGAAGACCTGAGGCGGCGGGCCGGTTTCAGCTCCGGCCCGCACCCGGACTCGCAGCTTATTTCATCAGTCCGTCCGCGACCTCGCGGTGAATCTTCAGCAGCTCTGGAATCCTCTCGGGCAGCTCCCGTCCGAAGCCGCACTCGGCCGAAATCCCGAAATCTTTCAGGTACTTGCGGGCCGCCTGCGCCCGCCGTTTGGCACCCTCCAGGCCGTCGGAGTTGACCACTCCCAGAAAAACCCTGGTGTCACCCGCTTTGAGATTCTGCAGCGGCTTGAAGTACGCTTCATCGTCGCGCTGAATCGGCACCGTGAGCTGGATGTAATCGACGCGCCGGCCTGATTCAGCGATCGCCGCATTGGCGAACTTCACGCTGAGCCCCAAGTCCTTCGGCTCGATTACCGGCTTCTTGGGGAACGTGCCGTAGCAGAAATGATATCCGAGCGCCGCCTTTTCGGGGACGTGGCGCGGCAGCCGGTGCAGCGGGCCGGCGTAACGTTCCCAAGCGGTCTCCGGCTTCGACCATGAGTAAAAGGTGCCTTCGGCTTCGAGCAGGTCGGTGCAGACGTCGAACTGGATCGCCAGGTCCTCGGCCGGAATCTCGCGGAAGATCGTGTCGATTTCGCGCGCCAGCACCTCTTCATACGCCGGTTCCACAATCGCCCGGTCGGCGGCCTCGTGGAAAAAGATGAACGTCGCATCCTGCGGAAATGGAAAAGCGACCTGGAAGCGGACGCCCTTCGCGATGGCGCCGTCATCGCGCGCCTTGCGGAAGGCCCGGTAGGATTTCGCGGCCTCCTCCGCGTAGCCCAGCTTGTCGAAGTGAATGCTCTTGAGGCCGTCTTTCAGCTTGAACGAGAAGATGTCGTCCATGCTGGCCGGCTTCCATCCCTCCTTTGGCTTCTGCAGCGTAACGACCGATGGATGGGGAAAGAAGGTGTTGTAGGCGACGTAGAGGATCCAGTAGGAGCGATCGCCGACCTCGCCGTCGGGCAGGCTCGCGACGTCATTGCCCAACAGCGTTCCACAGGTCCTGAATACTTCGTCCACCGTTTTCAGTGGAACGCTACCCACCAACAGAACATTGCCTTTCGGATTTGGCATTTTTCTTTCTCCTTCCAGTCCTCGGGTTTGCGCGCTTTAGTAAGATACGCCACCCACCGTTACCGCGATTTGCGAACGAATTACAGACTTGGCCGCACTTTCAGACCATCACTTCGGACACCGTCCCGATTGCTCATCGTTCGCGAGCGGCTGCGCAGACAGGGCACCTTCAAGGACTTGATCGGGGCGACGGCCGCTTGAGGCGGCGCGCGATCGTTTCGAGGATCCGCTCGAGCAGCGCGCCGGCCCGGCGCTCCAGAGCGCGCCGCTCAGTGATCACCCGCTGGTGAAGCCGGCTCCCGGGCGGCAAATAACGCAGGTTCGATTCCGCGCTGCGCGCGGCCGCACGCGCCGCCGCACCAAGTATCGCGGCGGCGGCTCCGAGGTCGGC
The DNA here is from genome assembly GCA_041487135.1 of Binataceae bacterium (SeqCode). Taxonomy (GTDB): domain Bacteria; phylum Desulfobacterota; class Binatia; order Binatales; family Binataceae; genus JAJPIG01. The sequence continues at coordinate 5,538 of JBGPMT010000181.1, forward strand.
CGCGACCGCCGTATGGACCCGCGGCGCCGCCTGCGCGCAAAGCTCGAGACCCGCAGCCGCCGCACGCGCGATCTTCAATGGCGTCTGGATTGCTCGTGCCAGCGCAGCGTCCGTCGCGCGCCCGCGTTTGAGCGGTTTCCCTGCGGTCCGCGACCGGCTCCGGCTGCTCTCCAGGTAGGCATCGAACGCCGCGACATCCAGGTCCGCGTACCTGAGCATCCGCGACGACTCCCGTTTGGCGGCCCGCAGCATCCGGCCAAGCTCGGCAGTGCCGCCGGCCGAAGGCTTTTTTCTGGCTGTGACCTCGAGACTCATCGCCAACAGGCTCAACGCCAGGCTCGCCGAGATTGCCGAGACCGCGACCCCGGCCGGAGTCGGGCCCGCGGCGACTTTCAGGCGGAGCTGTTCGAGGGTCGATTTCGAAGGCGAAGACGCCATCGTCGGAAAATCCGGCAGCAGCCGCTACGCAAATGAATTCAGCGCGGCTGGTCTACGACAGGCCGATCACGCGGCCGGTCACAGGGTCGAGATCGACGTCATAAAATCCCGGCCGGGTAGGCAGGCCCGGCATCGTGCTCATCGTACCCAGCAACGGGTAGAGAAACCCCGCACCGACATTCGCGCGCAGGTCGCGCACCGGCACCACGAACCCGCTCGGCGCGCCTTTCAAATTGGGATCGTGACTCAGGCTCAGATGGGTCTTGGCCATGCAGATTGGCAGCTTATCGAAGCCGTTGCGCGTGTAGAGTTCAATCTTTTTTTCCGCCTCGGGCAGATACTCGACGCCCGCGCCGCCATACATCTCGCGCACGATGGTTTCGATCTTCTGCTTGATGCCGATGTCGAGCGGATAGAGAAATTTGAAATCGGCCGGCTTTGCGCAGGCCGCGACCACCGCCTCCGCCAGCGCCACCGCGCCCGCGCCGCCGCGCGCCCAATGGTCCGACATCACCGCGTCCTCGGCGCCGGCGCCGACCGCGACGCGGCGGACCAGTTCGATTTCAGCCGCCGTGTCGTGCTTGAACTTGTTGATCGCGACCACCACCGGCAGCCCGAAGCGGCGCGCGTTCTGGATCATCTTCACCAGATTGGAGCATCCCTTCTCGAGCAGCTCCAGGTTTTCCTGCGCGTAGGCCGCGGCCAGCGGACGCCCCGCCACCACCCGCGGCCCTCCGCCATGCATCTTGAGCGCGCGAATCGTCGCGACCATCACGACGCAGTTGGGCTTGAGCCCGCTGTAGCGGCACTTGATGTTGCAGAACTTCTCCATCCCCATGTCCGCGCCGAAGCCGGATTCCGTCACCACGTA
>JBGPMT010000182.1:0-6825 GCA_041487135.1 Binataceae bacterium (SeqCode)
AGCGACGGATCGGCGACTGGCGTCTGAGCGTTGGTGGAACCGCTTCACCGTTTTATCTTCGTGGTTACGTCGAAAATGAGAAGAGCCACGCTTCAGCCACAATTCAGGCACAGGCACCTGAGAACCTTCTCAAGCTGTGCCCGGAAAGTCCTTATCTATTCGGTACTTAGTTGGTGGGCAGGGAGTGAATCGAACACTCGACACGAAGATTTTCAGTCTTCTGCTCTACCGACTGAGCTACCTGCCCACCGCGCGTGTGCGATGCGCGGCTACATTGCTAGCTTTCCGCGATAGCGCTTGCAACCATCCGCGCGGCGAACACGGCCCTACGAGCCGCGCAGCGAGCGCACCCGCGTCTCGACGAAATCGATCACGCGGCTCTCGAGACTCACGTTGTCGAGCCGATCGATCTCCTGCACTCCCGTCGGGCTGGTGACGTTCACCTCCGTCAGGTAATCGCCGATCACGTCGAGGCCGACGAAATAGAGCCCGTCGCGCGCCAGCCGCGGTTTCAGGATGCGGCAGATTTCGCGGTCGCGCTCGGTCAACTCGGCCTTGACGCACAGGCCGCCGACATGGATATTGCCGCGATTCTCGCTCGGCAGCGGCACCCTGAGCGTCGCGCCGATCGGCTCGCCGTCGAGCACGATCACGCGCTTGTCGCCGTTGCGGATCTCGGGGATATAGCGCTGGCCCATCGTGAGACGGCGCCCGTCCTGGGTCACGGTCTCCAGGATCGCATTGAGGTTGCGATCGGTCTGGCTGGCCAGAAAAACCCCTTCGCCGCCGTGGCCGTCGAGCGGCTTGACGATCGCCTCGCCGCCCTGTTCCCCGATGAATTGCTTGAGGCGCGCGATGTTCGAGGTGACGATGGTGGGCGGGATGACGTCGGGAAAATTCAGCGTATAGAGCTTCTCGTTGGCCTCGCGCAGGCCGGCCGGATGGTTGAGCACGAAGGTGCGGCGGCTATCGACCAGGCTGAGCAGCATCGTCGCGTAAAGATAGGCGGCGTCGGCCGGCGGGTCCTTGCGCATAAAGATCGCGTCGAAGGAGTCGAGCGGATAATCGCCGCCGGTGTCGAGCCATCGATAGTGCGCCGCCTCGCGCATCACCGCGCATCGGCGCGCGAAGCCCATCGCGCGATTCGCGCGCGCGAACAGATCGGGCAAGCCAAGGAAATAGAGCTCGTGGCCGCGCGCGAGCGCCTCGAGCATGAAGACGAAGGTGGTGTCTTTGTACTGATCGATCCGTTCCAGCTCGTCCATCACGAAAGCGAATTTATACGGCACAGGTCTAACTCCCTTCGGCGTCGAGCGTGGCGGCCGCCACCGCCAGCGCGGCCAGCGCCGCGGTCTCCGAGCGCAATCGCGACGGGCCGAGGCCGGCCGCGATGAAGCCGGCCTGCTCGGCCGCCGCCAGCTCCGATCGATCGAAACCGCCCTCCGGCCCGCATACCAGCATAAGCCGCGCGGGATGCTTCGCGTCGAGCACCCGCGCGATCGGCGTCGCACCCGGCACGCAAATCAGGGCGAGTGTGTCGGGATGGGGCGTGCGGACCAGCTCGGAAAATCTGAGCGGCGCCCGAATCGACGGGAGTGCCGGCGCCAGACTCTGCTTGGCCGCCGCCGCGGCGAGGCGCTTCCATCGCCGCAGCCGCTCGGCGCCAACCGCGGGCATCTGACTTCGCGCCGAGACTATCGGCCATATCTCGCCGGCGCCCAGCTCGACCGCTTTTTCGACGATGAAATCCATCCGCGGACCCTTGATAAGCGCCATCGCCAGAATAACCGGAATCCGGGTTGGCGGCGCAAGCGGCGCGCCAATCTCGACGATTGCGCGATCGCGCGCGATGCTCCGGATACGTCCGGCGAACTCGCCGCCGCCTGCCGGATCGATCAGGGTGACTCGTGCACCCGCATCAAGCCGCATCAGGTCGCGTAGATGATGCAGCTCGGCGCCGCTGACGCTCGCGGGCGCGTCGCGGGCGAGGGGCTGGTCGGCGAGAAATCGCGGAGCGGGTTTCATCGGCGCATCGCGAGCGTCACCCATCCGCGGTCGACCAGCTCGTCGTCGAGGGCGAGTTTGGGGCGGAAGTGGCGCAGGACCGCGGCGCGCTCGCCTTCGAGGAGACCGCCGAGGATGAGACGCGCGCCGGGCCTCATCAGGCGCGTGAGGATAGGGGCAAGCTCGATCAGGGTGGCGCTCAGGATGTTGGCGGCAATCAAATCAAAGCGCCGTTTGATGCTTTGCACGGGTGCGGAAGAGAATCGAATCGACGTAACCCGGTTCATCCCGCCATTTTCGCGTGCGTTGCGGATCGCGATCCGATCGGAATCGACACCGGTCACGCCCGGCACGCCCAACAGGCGCATCGCGATCGCCAGGATTCCCGAGCCGCAACCGACGTCGAGTCCGTCGCGAAACTCAAGCCGCCCGCACAGCCGTTCGATCATCACCAGCGCGCCGGCCGTCGAGCCATGATGGCCGGTGCCGAAGGCTTGCGCGGGGTTTATCACCAGGCGCATCCTGCCGCGGCGCTGCTCTTTGCTCCAGGGCGGCACGATCAGCAGCCGGCGCCCGACCGCAAGCGGCTTGAAGCGGCTCATCCAGCGCGTCGCCCATCCCGGATCGACGAGCCGCGAGACACGCGGCGCAGGGCCGCCCTCGATTACGCCCGCCGCAACCATCGCCCGATTCACCCCTGCAAGCTGCGCGCTTGAGACTCGGATGAAGAACGCCTCCAGGACTTGCGTCACCTTGCGGCTGCCCCTGGCGGCGCTGCGCGCATCCGCGGCCCGCGTCGAATCATCGCTGTCGTCCCGGGTCTCCATCCTCGGCCGCCGAAATTCGCGGCCCGTCCTGACCGCGCATCCCAGCGCGCCATGCGCGATCAGGATAGCAGCCGCTTCGTCAGCGAGCTCAGGCCTGACGGCAAAGGCGACTTTAAGGTAAGTCCGGCCGCCGCGATTGGCGCTGGATTCCATCGGTAATTCCTGACCATCGAATATTGCATCAGGAATCCGCGCTGGCGAGAGCGTCTCCGGCGTTGTCGAAAGATCGAAGAGCTCGCGATTGAGGTCGTTGCGCCGGTGCAGTTAGACTCCTGTCAATCCTGACTGAGGACGGGATGGGACTGCTCAACATAGCTCATCGCGGCGCCAGCGGGACCTGTCCTGAGAATACTCTTCGCGCGTTCATGACCGCGGCCGAGACTGGAGCGGCGATGTGCGAGCTTGACGTCCAGGTCGCGCGCGACGGCGCGCTGGTCGTGATTCACGACGAAACCGTCGATCGCACCACCGACGGCCACGGCCGGGTCGCGGAGATGACACTTCAAGAGTTGAAGCTGCTCGACGCCGGAGTGAGGTTCGGCGCGCGATTTGCCGGCGAGCGTATCCCGACCCTCGAAGAAGTGTTCGACACGCTCGGCGATCGATGCGGTCTCAATCTTGAGCTCAAGGATGGCGGGGCGGACGCGCCGGTGAGCAGGATGGTACGCGCGCGGCGGGCATATGAGACCACCATCGTTTCGAGCTTCGATTGGGATACACTCGGGCGCGTAAGGGCCATCGACCCCTCGATCCGCATCGGTGTGTTGAGCGACCAACGGGCCGATACGATGATCGCGGCCGCCCGCGCGCTGGGCGCATGGGCGGTCAATCCGCGCTATGATCTCTGTACCGCGGAACTCGTGATAGAGGCCCGGCGTCACGGCCTCAAGGTGCTGGCCTGGACGGTTGACGAGCCCGCCCTGATGCGGCGCATGATCGCGAACGGTGTCGATGGAATCATGACCAACTATCCCGCGCGCTTGAGCGCCCTTATTCGCTGATGGCCCGGTTCGCACAGGACAAGCTCGAGGAGCTGCGCGAGCGCGCCAATATCGTCGAGGTCATCGGCACGCACGTCCGCCTCAAGCGCGCCGGCCGCAACCACGTCGGGCTGTGTCCGTTTCACAATGAGAAGACGCCCTCGTTTTCGGTCAACGCCGAGCGCGGCTTCTTCCATTGCTTTGGATGCGGCGCGGGCGGCACGGTGTTCGACTTCGTGATGCGCCTGGAGGGGTTGACCTTCCCCGAAGCGGTGCAATCGCTGGCCCGCCGCTATGGCGTCACGCTGCCCGAAACGCACGAGCCCGGCGCTCCGCCGCCCGGTGAACGCGAGGCGATGTACCGCGCCAACGAGTTCGCCGCCACGTTCTTCGGTCATCTATTGTGGAAAACGCCCACGGGCGAGGCGGCGCGCGGGTACCTGAAAACGCGCTCGATTGGCGAGGAGACGGCCCGCGCCTTCATCCTGGGGCTGGCGCCGGCGCAACCGGGCCTGCTCGCCAACGCTCTCAAGCGGCGCGGGCTGCTCGAAGGCGCGGTCAACGCGGGTCTGATTCGCCGCGACGGCTCCGCGCTGCGCGACCTGTTCATCGGCCGCCTGATGTTCCCGATTCGCGACGCGCAGGGCAGGGTGGTCGCCTTCGGCGGCCGGGTGCTCGACGAGCGCCTGCCCAAGTACATCAATTCATCCGAGTCGCCCATCTACTCAAAGGCACGTAATCTCTACGGATTGTATGAAGCGCGCCAGGCCATCGCGCGCGCCGACCGCGCGACCGTGGTCGAGGGCTACTTTGACGCGATCGCGGTTTCGCAGGCCGGCTTCAAGGAAGTGGTCGCGAGCCTCGGTACCTCGCTGACCGTCGAGCAGCTCCGGCTACTGGCCCGTTATACGCGCAATGTGATCGCCTGCTTCGACGGCGACGAGGCCGGGCGCAAGGCCTCGATGCGCGCGCTCGAGGTTTTTTTGGGCGCCGGATTGCTGGGGCGAGGCATCTTTATCCCCTCCGGCTTCGATCCCGATACGCTGATTCTGAAGCGCGGAGCGCAGAGCTTCGGCGAGCTGGTGAACAACTCGGAGCTATTGGTTGACATGTTCGCAACCGAAGAGAGCAAGCGAGGCCTGAGCCTTCAGGCGCCTATCGAACAGCGTCTCAAGGCGGCTCAGCGGATCGGACAAACATTGCGCCTCATTCCGGATGAACTCGAGTTTAACGCTCTGGTAGCAAGGACGGTCGATCGGCTGGCGCTGGGTCCGCGCGAGGAGAAGGTGATACGTGAGCAGGCGCGCAGCCGCGCTGGCCGCCCGGGGCCGCCGGGTGTGATCGAAGGCAACACGCGGTTGGACGCGGGGGCGAAGGCAGAGATTGGAATTCTTGGCGTGGCGATCATACGACCCGAGTTACGTCCAAGAATCTTGGAGATAACGCCCATCGGCCGCTTCGATGACGAGCGGCTCGAGTCCCTCGTAGTCGACGTCTGCTCGCTTCCTCCGTCACATGGCGTTCCCGCCCAATGGCTGTCCGAGCGCCTGCCGCAAGAGCAGCGGGAGCGCTTAAGCGCCTTGACTATGGAATCGACGTTTGATGATCCGGCGACGGCACTGAGAGTTCTTAACGACTATATTCGAGCAATGACCAAAGATCGGAAAACCGCGCGCGGCGTAGAGGCGGCGAGGCGCGGGGCGGCCGACGCATCGGACCGCGAAACCGCGGTTCATAAGGCCCAGGAGGTCATCGCGCTGCGTCGCGGCGCTTCCAACGATCCGGCCTGAGCGGCGTGGATGGGCTTCCGAGCCCTTAAACCGGATGCCCAGACTTGGTACTATTAGATGGTTTAATGCCTGCGCGAGGGCCCATAGCTCAGCCTGGTTCAGAGCTGCCGGCTCATAACCGGCTGGTCCCAGGTTCAAATCCTGGTGGGCCCACACTTCATCGACGGAACCGTCGCGGCCGGCGGCCAGCTACTGAGGTCCCTGGACCGGCGCGCCGCCACATAACGGAGGAAGCAATTGCGTGAAGAAATAGGCCGGCTGATGTCCCTGCAGACGATCGACAAGGAGCTGCAGGAATTGGCCGAATCGCTCGCCGCGCTTACCCACGGCGTCGATCGACTGCGCGAAGAGACCGATTCGGCGCGCGGCGAGCTCGAACGGCTCACCCAGGAGGATAAACAGGCCGAAATCGCGCGCCGCGAGCTCGAACGCGAGCTGGCCGAAGGCGAGGCGCGGATCCGGAACAAGCGGATGCGCCAGAATCTGATCCGCAACGACAAGGAGCTCCAGGCGCTCGCCCATGAGGTCGAGTCGCAGAAGGAAACCAACCAGCGCCAGGAGGCGGAGGTGCTGACGCAGATGGAAGTGGCCGAGGCGCGCGCCCCGCGAATCAAGGAGCTGACCGGGCAGGTGCAGCAGAAGAGCGCTGAGCTTAGCGCGGCGGAAAAAGAGATCGCGGGCAAGGCCGAAGAGCTCAAGGAGGCGATGCGCCAGCGGCGCATCGGGCGCGAAGCGCTTGCCGCTCAGATCGACGCCACGCTGCGCCAGCGTTACGAGGTGATCTTCAACCGGCGCGGCGGCCTGGCCGTGGCGATGGCCCGCTCCGGCACCTGCCAGGGATGCCGGATGAGACTGCCGCCGCAGCTCTACAACGAGATCCAGCGCTCCGAGCACATCCACTACTGTCCCAACTGCCAGCGTATCCTCTACTTTGACCCCAGCCCCGAATCCTGACCGGCGGACGGCGCTACGCCATGCTAGAATAGGCAGCGCCGGAGTGAACTGGGCGATCGCCCCGTGACAGGGGAGGAAAGTCCGGGCTCCACAGGGCAGGGTGGCCGCTAACGGCGGCGCGGCGTAATCCGCGGAAAGTGGCACAGAAAAAACACCGCCCGCAAGGGTAAGGGTGAAAAGGCGGGGTAAGAGCCCACCGGCGCGCGAGTGATCGCGCGCGCATGCCAAACCCCACCCGGAGCAAGACCAAATAGGAGGGATGAGTGGCCC